>CALANW010000048.1 GCA_937926145.1 uncultured Ruminococcus sp.
TTCGCATATCCACACGCTTTTGCGTAGATTTTGATTCTATGTGGACGAGTTCTTAAATTTAAGCATTGTTTTGCCTCCTTATTTTTCAAAGCGGAAATACTCAAAGTCGAAGCTGCTGCCGGGGAGAAATGCAAACGATACGGTCTGCTTTCCGTTTATGCCGCTGACATCGAACGATCTTTCGGAATAATTTTCGCTGTCGTCAGTTTTGAATTCGCAGAGGGTGCGGTTCTCGCCGTTTTCGCCGTTCGTGATAAGGTGAATACTGTTGAGCGGCAGCGGCGATCTTCCGCTTATAACAAGTTTTGTCGGCTTTTCGGCGGTAAAATCGAACCCGCCGAAGTCGAGCAGAACGTTGTTTCCGATATTCGTAACGGCTTTTCCCTCGGCTGTGAAGCGGTCGCCGTAGATATGTTCGGAATCTGCCGCATAATTCACGCCGAATTCACGGCTCGGCTTTTCAAATTTAAAGCCGCTCATCTGATAGCCGCCGTCCGTTTCAACGCAGAAGGTATGTATGCCTTTGAGCCGTTCGGGGAGCTTGTAGGTTTCGTCCTTGAATATCATCCACTCGGGCTGCTTGTGATATGTGAAACTGCCTAGAAGCTTTCCGCCCTCGGTCGGTATGCCGTCATAGAAGCGAACATTCACGGGGTCGAGTGTGTTCGCCCATATCGAAACGGTCACTTCGTCCGAGCCTGCCGAACCAAAGTCAACATTGCCGAACGCTGCCCATGAGGAAACTCCGCCCGATGCAAAGCCAACGCCCTTGTTTACACCGCTGCAAATATTTTCGCTCGCTCTTGTGTAAAGTCCGCCGTGAACAAAGCTGTACGGCGAAGTGAGAGCATCGCCCAGTCCGTCCGCAGTAAATTTCAGCACGGAGAGAATGTGTATGCGCTCTGTTCCGTTTTTGCACATCGCACGGAGATAGAAACAGCCGTCACCCTTTGCTTTGAGTGTCACAGAGCCGTCCCCGTTGTCGATACACTCAGCAATATTTGTCGGTATTCCCGTTTCATTTGTCACTTTGAACTCGATATCGTTCGCATAGCTTGAATTTTCGGGGTAAGCCTTGACCTTAACGGTGATTTCACGCTTATCCTCGGAAAATTCAAGGCTCTCGGCGCAAAGTTCAAGCTTTCTTACGGGAATTTCGTTCGTTTTCCCGCACTCTGTTTCGGCGAATGAAACATTTTCTATTGAAGAAACGCCGTTCTCGTATTCAGCTTCGACCGACTTCAGTTCGATAACGCTTTCGGGAAGCTCGGGTGAGCTTATCGTTACCTTTATCTCCCCTGCCTTGTCGGTCGCACCGATAACTGCAAGCATTTTGCCCGAGAAAAGTCGGCGTGAAGTGCCTTTGTACTGGTCATAGTCTGTGCTGTCGCCGTTATCAAGACCCATAAGTCTTGCCGCACCCTCAACGCGGACATTCACGCGGTTATTCGCATTTGCGCAGAAGTTTCCGTCCTTATCGAAAGCGGAAATTTCAAGATAGATAAGGTCGCAGCCGTCTGCATTGAGTTCTGTCTTATCTGCGGAAATTTCAAGCTTTGCGGCATCACCGAACGAACGCTGAACGTCCTCGACGATGATGTTTCCGCCCTCGTCATAAGCGACCGCTTTAAGCTCGCCCTTTGCGTAAGGAATAATGAAGTCGGCGGTTAATTTTTGTCCGTGCAAATGGTCTATTTCGGTCACGCCGAGCGAAGCTCCATTATAGAAAAGCTCAACTTTCGGCGCATTTGAGCAAACTCTCACATCTATCGGCATACCGTCATTGAAGTCCCAGTACGGGAAGATATGCACGAACGGCGACTTTTTATAGTCCGTCCATTCGGCACGGAAAACATAAGCGCTGTCCTTGGGGAAGCCTGCCGTATCATACTGACCGAAGTAGGAATTCTTCGTGCTGTAAGGCGTAGGTTCGCCGATGTAGTCAAAGCCTGTCCATATAAACTGACCTGCGCAGTATTCAGCGTCACGGTCTTTTATGATACACTCCTCGGTGTTCTTTGCGCCCCAGCCCGTGCAGCTGTTTCCGAGCGATGAACACTGCTCATCATCATCGGCAAGAACAGTCTGCGAAAGCGGGAAATGGTAAATTCCGCGGCTCTGCACGACCGAAGCTGTTTCACTGCCGTATATCATCCAATCGGGGTGAGCCTTGTGGTGGTCGGCATAAAGTCTTTCACCGTAATTGTAGCCGACAAGCTTTAAAATATCGCCGCACTTCTGACCGTTTTCCCACTGCATAAAGTTTGAGCCGAACGTTACATAGGCGTTTCCGTTCGGGTCGTGTAGAGTAACGAGCCTTTTGAGCCAGGCTGTTACCTCCTGACCTCTCTCGTCAGCGTGGGTGTCAAAAATTTCGTTTCCGATGCTCCAGCCGATGATCGACGGTCTGTTTCTGTCGCGGCGAACCCACGAAGCTACGTCCTTTTCTACCCATTCATCGAAAAATCTCGCATAGTCATAGTCGGTCTTTGAACGCTCCCACATATCGAAACCTTCGGAGAGAATGAGCATACCCGTTTCATCGGCAAGCTCCATAAATTCTTCCGCAGGCATATTGTGCGAAGTTCTTATCGCATTCACGCCCATTTCACGGAGCTTTGCAAAACGTCTGCGGAGCGCCGCTTTGTTGAACACTGCACCAAGACAGCCGTTGTCGTGGTGCTCGCACGAACCGTGAAGCTTTATATGCTTTCCGTTGAGGAAGAAGCCTTTATCGGTCGTGAATTCTATCGTTCTGAAGCCAAAACGCTGGCTTACGCGCTGAACGATGTCGCCGTTCACGATGATCTCCGAAAGCATTGTGTAAAGATAAGGTTCGTCAATGTCCCATAGCTTCGGCGCTTCGACCGTCATTCTCTGAGTTGTGAGCGAATAAGCCGAGCCGTCAGCTCTCACCGCTTCGGGTATGCAGGAAATATCAACTGCGCAGGCATCGCTTTCATAGCTTGCAACGCTGTTTCCGATGTCGTCAAGGATAGTGCTTCTCACCCTTACGCCAGCTATCGGAACGCTCTTTTCACGGACGATCTCAGAAGTTACTTCGACCTCCCAAGCGTTGTTTTTCGGCATTGCGGAGATGTAGATGCCGTCATTTCCGAAGCATATCTCGGAACTTTCGCAGAGCCAAACTTTGCGGAAAATACCTGCTCCCGAATACCACCTTGAATTCGGCGAGCGGTGATCGACACGGACGGTCACAACATTTTCGCCGTTCTTCACAAGGTCGGTTATGTCGAATTGAAATGCGGAATAGCCGTATTTCCACTCGCCTGCGAGCGTACCGTTGACATATACCTTGCTGTCTGTATAAACACCGTCAAAGCGGATATATGTGCGAACGCCGTCTTTTTTCGTGTAAGAAAAATTCTTCCTGTACCAACCCGTTGAAGTTTCGTACAAATTATTCGTATCATAGATGAGCCAGTCGTGCGGAACATCTACGCGTTTGAAGTCGAAGCTTTCGGAATAGTCCGAGCCGAACGGAGCTTTGAAAAACTCCCAGTTATCGCAGAAAAGCGTTCTGTTTGAATATGTATCGCAAAAATTCATATCGTTTTCCTCAATTTTGACTTGGTCAGTTCTGACCGTAGTAGGCATTCGCACCGTGCTTGCGGAGATAATGCTTGTCGAGAAGTTCCTGCGGCATACGTACTGCCTGCGCATTTATCGACATTGCGTGATAATTCATAAATGCGACTTCTTCAAGCACGACAGCGTTGTGAACGGCTTCCTTTGCGTCCTTGCCCCAAGCGAACGGACCGTGGTTCTTCACAAGAACGGCAGGTATCGTCATCGGGTCAATGCCCTTGAAAGCTTCGATTATGACCGTTCCCGTTTCCTTTTCGTACTCGCCGCCGATCTCCTCGGGGGTCATTGCTCTTGTGCAGGGGATTTCGCCGTAGAAATAGTCGCCCTGCGTTGTTCCCATTGGAATAATGCCCGTTCCTGCCTGTGCGAACGAAGTCGCCCAACGGCTGTGAGTGTGAACGATGCCGCCGATATTTTCATAAGCACGGTAAAGTTCAAGGTGCGTCGGAGTGTCGCTCGACGGTTTGTATTTTCCCTCTGCGACCTTTCCCGTTGCAAGCTCCACAACGACCATATCATCAGCCGTCATAGTGTCATATTCAACGCCCGAGGGCTTTATAACTATCATTCCGCTTTCTCTGTCAACTGCCGAAACATTGCCCCAAGTAAATGTTACAAGTCCGTATTTCGGGAGCATAAGATTCGCTTCAAGCACTTCATGCTTTAATTTTTCAAGCATTTTTATCTATCCTTTCAAATTCTGCCGAGAATATCTTCCGCGCCGAGCGCCGCTTTGTATCTCTTTATAAATTCATTGAAACCGTGTGTGCCGTCCTTATTCGGCGTGAGCGTGAGCTTTTCCATTCCTGCGAAAACTTCGCTGTCGAGCCAGTCGGGGAGAGTTTTTCCGCCGCCGTTCATCATATACGAAGCGAGCAGAGCCATACCCCATGCGCCGCCCTCGCCTGCCGTTGTCATTACGGAAACGGGGGTGTTCAATGCGTCAGCAAGTATCTGCTGTGCCGCGCCCTTTACCTTGAAAATGCCGCCGTGACCCGTGAACTGCTGTGCCTCGGCGTTTTCCTTTTCAAAGAGGATATCCATACCTATTTTAAGCGAAGCGAACGCCGAATAAAGCTGCGCCCTGAAAAAATTCGCCAGATCCATACTGCCGTTCGGTTGACGGAAATACATCGGTCTGCCGTCCTCTGCACCCGTCACGGGTTCGCCCGAAAGATAGTTGAACGCCGTAACTCCGCCGCAGTCAGCATCGCCCGTCATTGCATTTTTATAAAGTGTTTCGTAAAGTGCCGACTTGTCAAGCTTGTTTCCCGTAAGCTCGGCAAATTCGCCGAAAAGCTTCACCCAAGCGTCCAGTTCGGAGCAGCAGTTGTTGCAGTGTACCATTGCGGCAGGTGCGCCGTCGGGGGTTGTTACCATATCGATCTCGGGATAGGCTTTTTCGAGGTCTTTTTCCAGAACAAGCATTGAAAATACCGAAGTTCCTGCGGAAACATTGCCCGTTCCCGAACGTACAGCGTTCGCTGCGACCATTCCCGTTCCTGCATCACCCTCGGGAGGGCAAACGGGAACTCCTGCCTTGAACATACCCGTCGGATCGAGAAATTTTGCACCGCTTTCGGTGAGAAATGCGCCCTTTTCGCCTGCGATTTTTACGGGAGGAAGAACTTCCGCAAGCTTTTTGTCAAATCCGTGCGAGGAAAGCTTTTCTTCGGCAGTTTTGAGCATCTCGGCATTGTAATCCGTCCTGCTGACGGGGAAAATTCCCGAAGCTTCGCCGATTCCGACCGCTCTTTCACCCGTGAGAAGATAATTTATGTAGCCTGCGAGCGTTGTTATATGTGCTGTCTGCGGAACATGCGGTTCGCCGTTCAGTACAGCCTGATAAAGATGCGCAATGCTCCAGCGCTGGGGAATGTTGAAGCCGAGCGCTGCACTCAATTCCTCTGCCGCCTGCTTTGTGGTGGTGTTTCTCCATGTTCTGAACGGAACGAGCAGCTTGTCGTTTTCATCAAAAGCCATATAGCCGTGCATCATCGCGGAAATTCCCATTGCTCCGACGTGCGTGAGCGTGATACCGTGCTTGTTTTTCACGTCCTCGGCGAGTGAAGCAAAGCAGCTTCTTACGCCGTTGTGGATATCGTCAAGGGAATATGTCCAATAGCCGTTTTCAAGCTTGTTTTCCCAATCATAGCTGCCCGATGCGACGGGAGCGTGGTTTTCGTCTATGAGAACAGCCTTTATTCGGGTCGAGCCAAGCTCAATGCCAAGGCTTGTTTTATCAAGTGAAAGCATATCAAAGTATCTCCTTTATCCATCTTATGCAATGTCCTATCCATTCCGAGCAGTATTTCACATCGTCCGAAAGGTCAGCCTTTTTGCTCACGGTATCATCGCAGAGCGACAAGCCGTGACCGCCCTTTGGATAGATGTGCATCTCAACATTTTTGCCCTGCTTATGGAGCGCTTCGGCAAGGAAAAGCGAGTTTTCGAGAGGAACAAGTCCGTCCTCGCTCGTGTGCCATATAAACGCCTGCGGAGCGTTCTCGGTGACTTGGTTTTCGAGTGACATTTTCGCAAGAAGCTCGGGGGCGGGATCATCACCGAGCAGGCACTTCATACTGCCCTCGTGAGTGTATTTTTCCGAGGTTATAACGGGGTAGCAAAGTATCATTCCGTTCGGCTTGTCCTCGCCGTGCTCAATGCCGAGCGCATCTTCAGCGAGCTTTTCCTGCCAGAAAAGTCCTGCCGAACAAGCGGCGTGACCGCCTGCGGAGAATCCCATTACTGCTATCTTTTCGGGGTCGATATGAAACTCCTTGCTGTTGCGGCGCATAAAGGTTATTGCCGCCAGAATTTCAAGCAGCTGGAGAGGATAATGCTGATATTCGCAGGCATAGTTCACAACTGCGGCGGCAATGCCGTTTCCGACCATTCGGAGTGCAACGGGTTCAGCCTCGCGCTCCGAACACCACCAGTAGCTTCCGCCGGGGCATATAACCGTGCAGGGGAAAGTCTGCTCTGTGTCAACTTCTTTCCATACTTCGGGGATATAAAGCGTGACCTGCGTTTTCTCTTTCGCTTTCGGCAGGTTTGGGAAATGATCTTCAAGGTAAATTTTTTCGTATCTCATAATTTCACCCTTATCTCTTCAAAGAAGCTATCGCATCGAGCATTTCAAGCTGCTGTTCAAATGCGTTCAGCTCTGTTTTCTCATCGATCACAACAAGTTCCGTGTCGGTCATCTTTGCGAAAAGACGAATATCGTCAGCCGTGAGTGCAGTCGAAACGACAGCGTGATGCGCGCCGCCTGCGTATATCCAAGCCGCCGAGCCTGTTGCAAAATCGGGTTTGAGTTTCCACATTACTCTTGCAACGGGGAGCTTCTGCATTGGTTCAGGCTGTTTTACGAGAGTTATCTCTGCGCAGACGAGTCTGAATCTGTCGCCCATATCTATCATCGAAACTGCGATGCCTTCGCCCGTTGTTCCCTCAAAAACAAGACGTGCAGGGTCAGCCTTTCCGCCGATGCCGAGGGGGTGAACTTCTATCTTCGGCTTTTCAGCGGCGAACACGGGTGAAACTTCGAGCATATGCGAAGCAAGCTCGGTTTCCTCACCCTCGGGAAGATCGTAAGTATAATCCTCGAGGAAGCCCGTTGCGCCGTTTCTTCCCTCTGCCATCTTAAAAAGAACTGCGGCAAGAGCGGCTGTTTTATAGTCGCCCTCAGGGCCGAAGCCAACTCCCTTTGCCATAATATTCTGTGCGGCAATTCCGGGGAGCTGTTCAAGTCCGTTGAGGTCTTGGAATGTATCGGTGAATGCGGAGATGTTTTCTTTTGCAAGGAACTTGTCAAGTGCGGCTTCATACTTCGCCTGAACTCTTACAGCAGAGATATTGTCGGTGTTCATTTCGTACTTCTCGGTATATTCAGCCATTTTTGCATCGACTTCTTCATCGGTAATTTCGGAGATGATGCTGCACAGGTCGCCAATGCCGTAGTAGTTGACGTTCCAGCCGTACTTTATCTCGCTTTCCACTCTGTCGCCGTCCGTTACGGCAACGTCGCGCATATTGTTGCCGAACATTGCAACTCTCATTCCCCTGCCGAAATCGACAGCTGCGGCAGCCTGAGCAAAGCGGCGAACCTTTTCAACGACATCACTGTGCTTGTAATAACCCGAAACGACCTCACGCTTTATGCCAAGGCGTGTACAAATAAATCCGAACTCTCTGTCGCCGTGCGCGGACTGGTTGAGGTTCATAAAGTCCATATCGATGCTGTCGTAAGGCAGTCTTTCGTTATGCTGTGTATGGAGGTGGAGCATCGGCTTGCGGAGCGCTTTAAGCGCGGTTATCCACATTTTCGCAGGGGAAAACGTGTGCATCCACATTATAACGCCGATACACTCGCTGTCGGACGAAGCTTTCGTGCAAACGCTTACAGCTTCACTGCTGTTCCGTACAACGGGCTGAAAAACGACCTCTGCGATATTTTCAAGCTTTTCGCTCAGAAAAGCCGCCATTTCCTGCGAATCCTTTGCCGCCTGCGCAAGGGTTTCCTCGCCGTAAAGGTCCTGACTTCCCGTGATAAAATATAACTTCTTCATTTCTGTTTTCCTCCGCTCAAAATTTAGCCGAAGCACGGCTCACAAATATATTTTTATTATAGCTTATAGAAGAAAATTTTTCAAGAAGCTTATTCGCCGATTATGGACATTTATTAACCTTTGTGTTATAATATAGCTTGGGTGATGCAAAAATGATAGCAAAATATGAACAAAGCGTTCTCTCGGGACGTTCGCAGGTTTCCGTCCAGCGCTACGAGGGCTTGCAGAATCTTCCGCACTGGCACATCGAAAGCGAGCTTATCTTCGCCGAAAAAGGCTCTGCCGAAGTTATGACGGACAACAATTTGTACGGCTTATCCGAGGGATACTGCGTTTTTATACGAAGCGGAGCTGTGCATTACATCAAAGCCGAATCGGACAGTGTTATCTCCGTTATGAAGATAGATTCCCAACTCATCTCAGCCGAATTCGGAACGCTCGTGCCCGTCTGCCCTTTGCTCGAAAAGAAATATGACGTTTATGAAACCTTTGAGAAAATAGGACAAGAGATATCCAACGGCGAAAAATATTACGAGGTTATATGCTCGGGACTTGCGCTCACTCTGACCGCCGAAATTTTCCGAAGCGAAAAGACCTCTTCGGCGGAAATTTCTTCGGGCAGCGGAGCATACAAAAAGCTTCTGCGGCTCATTTCCGAGCGCTTTGCCGACATAACCTTTGACGAAGCGGCAGAAATAATGTGCTTCAGCAAGCCTTATTTCTCGAAATATTTCCGCCGAATGTCGGGAATGACCTTTTCTGAGTATCTCAACATCGTCCGAGTGAGCGAAGCCGTGAAAATGCTCTCAAAAGGCGGTATGTCCGCAGGAGAAACTGCCGTCGCGGCAGGTTTCGGCACGATACGAAGCTTTAACCGAGTTTTCAAGCAGTACACAGGTTATACACCGCGCGAACTGCCCGATGATTTCGTCTTTATCGGCGAAGATCAGGGCACAAGCAGCGACAGCTTCGACCCTACGCTTCCCGTTTCAAAAATATTGTAAAAAACGAGCATTCCGCAGTCTTTTCGATGCGAAATGCTCGTTTTTCTTAGCCTATATCCCGTTGTGATTACGGATTCATAGATGGATCGTCTGTCGGATAGTCCGTCGGAAATTCCTTCGGTGTTGTTGCTGTGTAGGAAACGTTCGTAAATCGTATTGGAGTATCGTCCGGATCGGTCGGAGGCGTTGTATCCACTGTTGTTACCGTTGTTTTTTCAGTGGCTTTTTCAGTGACTTCTTCAGCCTTTTCCGTTGTGGGTTCGGCAGGTGTTTTGGTTGTCGTTGTCACTGTTGTCGTTGTTGTTTCTTCGGTCGCCTTTTGGGGTTTCTTTGTATTTTTTGCCGTTTTTTCCGTCGTCGAAACGGTAGTCTTTTCTGTAGACGCAGGCTTCGTTGTCGGCTTTATCTGCGGTACATACGCTGATGTATCGGGATCGGTAGTTACCGTCGTGACCGGTGCAGCGGTGATAGTGGTTTCCTCCTCGGGTTCCGTTGTTTCGGGAATCGTTGTTACCGCTGTTGTCGTTGTCTGAGATGTTGTGACAGGCATTGTAACAGCACTTTCGGTCTGCGGTTCAAAACCTCTCAAATTTTCGAGAACTTCATTATTCAGCGGCATGATCGCTTCATCATTTGAGCGGAGAGCGGTATTTTTTATTGCCGAGGAAATACTGTCATAATCTATATCAAAAGTCGGGTCTTCTCCGTCCTTTACGATATAGAAGCCGCCGCCCTTCTTATCGGGAATAATGAATTTTGATGTTCCGTCGATCTCGGCAGGGTTGCCGCTGTATTCATTCGGCTCGGTGCAGATCATAACACCGCCGCCTGCGGGAGTGAGAGCTTTTTTGTCCGTTCGGTTGCCCTTATTGTCGATAAGCTCTATCTCGACCTTGCCTTGAAGAGTATTTTCGTTAATCATATAAACGCCGTCATCGTCCTCTTCGACAGAAACGATGAAACTCGTTCCTCTGACTGCCATTGTAGCTTTCGGCGTTGCGACTTCGTATGAGGACTTTTCCGAGAGCGGATTGGTTATCTCGTTAAGTATAGAACCTTGTTTGAGGTCAATGGACGTTCTGCTGTCGGCGGCTGTTCCCGACGCATTCAGTTCAAGTACCGTTCCGCTGTCGAGCAGGATATATTTATCATCATCGAGCGAAATCCTGATAGTGCTTTCATCGCCGACGGTGAGCGTATCTCCGCTTTCAAGGTTCATTCCCGTATATGCGTCCAGCTCGCCCGAGCCGTCCCTTTCAACTATCGCACTTCCCGTTAGTTCAAAAACTTTCATAACTCGATATGCTTCTTCTCGGGTCATTGCAATGCCTATCCCTGCGGCAGTTCCGCCCGTAACCGCAACTGCGGCGCAGACCATTACCACTTTTGCCTTCAATGTCATTGCTGCCAAAGCGCTTTTTACACCCATTTTATATCGCCTCCAAAAATAAAAAGGAAGTATGCAGTCGAAACTGCATCATCGGGTCGATCCCCTACAAATGCAGCCCGACCGCCATACTTCCGAAATGATCTGAAAAGTTTAGGCTCGTGCTTTGCGCCGCCGATTTTCATCGGTTTTGCCTTTTATTTGTTGTTTGAATTATATCACATATATGTAATTATTGCAATAGTCAAATAACAATTTTGTAACAAAGTTAAAAAATATATCTAATATTTGCAATTATTGATGATAAAACCTACAACAGCAACACACAATGCTAACACGCTAAATCGTCACAACACTCCGAGTTTCGTCAAAAATTCCGCCGAACGGCACTGATTTTCTATAGAAGAAGTTTCAATAAGCACAGTTTTCGCCGCGGAAAGCTTCTCTTCAAAGCAAACCTTGAAATGCTCCCAATCTATCTTTCCGTCGCCGACTGCAAGGTGAAGATCGTTTTCAAGGTCATTATCATTAATATGTATATGCTTTGCATAAGGTGCGACCGCTTCTGCCCAGCCGTCAATATCCGAGCCGTAAACTGCGGCGTGAGCGTAGTCAAAGCATACACCGAAATTGGGCATATCCGCAAGCCGCCTTGCAATTCCGCAGAGCATATCGGGCGTTCTGTCGAACATATTCTCCATATAAATTTCAAGGTCGGGATATAGCGGCAGGACTTTCCGCCAGAAGCTTTCGTTGATATCGAGCCAGCTTTTGATATAGCTTTCGGAAGTGAGGTCGGGGTTATGATTCGTATGGAAAACAACACCGCGCGCACCTATTTTCCGCGCAATATCAAGGCTCGTAACAACGCGCTCTTCGGAAATTTTGCGGATCTTTTTATCGCTGCTGAAAACAAGCACATCGAAAAATGCGCCGTGCATCGTGCAGTATTCGGGGAGCTTCTGCGATTTGTACCTGCTCACTATCTCATCGGTAAGTTTTTCATCGTCCATAACATCGGGGATAAAAAAGTCGTTGTATTCAAAGCCGAAGCCGTACTCTTCCGCAAGCGCAAGGCTTTTCGGCAGTTCATCAAACTTGGGGATTATAAGAAATTTACACTGTTTCTGCATTTTTCAGCTCCTCCGTTTTCGTTTCGGCACTTTCGTTCAGACCCGTGAGGGAATAGACAAAAACGCCCTTGGATTTGCCTTTCAGCGGAATTTCGCCGATAGGTTCGACAGTCACTCTGTCCTTCACCTGCAAGTAGACATTCTCGCTGATAAGCACCTGACCGCGCTTTGCGTTCGATTCAAGACGCGCGGCGGTGTTGACGGTATCGCCTATCGCCGTATAGTCCATACGGAAATCGCAGCCGATATTTCCGACGACGGCAGGTCCGCAGTTCACGCCTACGCCGAACGCTACCGATTTTCCGTATTTTTCTTGGAACTTGCTTTCAATAGCGTTTCCGCCGCAGACGATATCCCAAGCGGTCTTGACGGCTTTGTAAACATAATCGTCAAGATCGAACGGAGCGTTGAAAACTGCCATTGTTGCGTCACCGATGAACTTGTCGAGCGTTCCGCCGTTGCTGAATATCGCGTTCGTTGTGAGGTTCAGATAGCTGTTGAGGATATCAACGACCTGCTCAGGTTCAAGGCTTTCCGACATTGGAGTGAATCCTCGGATATCAACGAAAAGCACTGCGATATCACGATTTTCTCCACCGAGCTTGATATGATAATTGCCCGTTTTTGCAATCTCCTCAACGACCTGCGGAGCAACATACTTCTTGAATGCGGCTGTTATCTTGCGCTTTTCGGCGGCTTCTTCGACATATTTTCTTACTATATTTATAAGGTAGCCAAGCACTGCGAAAAGCGGCGCATAAAGTATCGGGAATATCGTTCCTGCACTGTTGAATGCAATTCCGCCGCCAACACAGCCTGCCGCCGTGATAATGACGATAGGTGTCGAGAATTTCATTTTTAGCTTTCGGGAAAGGATATACACACAGCAGGCAACAATTGCCGCAGTAAGTGCCGAAACAGCTCTTCCGACGGGAACGGGATATTTTCCGTCAAGCAGACCTTGAACGATATTTGCGTGAATTTCCGCACCGAACATCTGGTCAGCGCAGGCAGGCACGGAAAACTGATCCTGCAATCCCGAAGCATAAGCGCCTACTATTACTATACAGTCGGTGAATATCTTCGGGTCAACCGTGCCGTCGAGCAAACTGCAAAGCGGAATATGCTCATAATCGGACGGCTTGCCTGCATAGCTTATCCACATTCTGCCGCTGTTGTCGAGCGCAGGGGTATTCTCACTTATGCCGAGATATGCGCAGTACGCCGAATAGGTCTGCGCGGCGAAGCTTCTATATACAGTACCGTCCTTTTCCGCCGAAAGCAGAGCCGAACGGACTATGCCGTCCTCATCGGGTGCGGCGTTGACGAAGCCCGTTTTCACAACATCTGCAATGATAGGCTGTTCAACTTCCTCGATATTGAAATGGTCGATATAAGACTTGCCGTTTTCGTCCGTTTTATAGGCGGTATTGTAGTTTATGTACGAGCCTGCAACGACGCGTCCGCTCTTTTCACAGGCTTCTTTCAGCGCTTTGTCGCCCTGCCCGTCCATATCGCCGAACACCATTATATCAAGCGAGATAACGGCAGGATATTCGCCAAGCTTGTCGATAACATCGGCATAGACGCTCCTTGACCAAGTGCCGAAAGGTCCAATTTCCTGCAAAGTTTTATCGTCTATCGCAAGAATTTTTATCTTGTTGTTGATGCCTCTGTGCGGCTGATAGAGCCTATCGCGCAGGAGGCTGTCAAAGGAATAGAAAACATCATAAAATGCCACTAAAAAAGTCAGCGCAAACATTACCGCCGCTTCTATCGCCGTCATGGTCTTTGATCTTCGTTTCACATTGCCCTCCGTTACAAAAAAATAACACTTTATCATAATCTTACTGCGTTATTATAGCATATTTCAAATAATTTGTCACTATATTTTTATAAAATTTTATATTTTTTTGAAATAACTATTTACAAAGCCAATAAACTATGCTATAATAATATCGAATT
>CALANW010000049.1 GCA_937926145.1 uncultured Ruminococcus sp.
TCGCATATCCACACGCTTTTGCGTAGATTTTGATTCTATGTGGACGAGTTCTAAAGAACGGCTGTGTCATCGCCGATTTTTGCAAATCGAATATCCAGTTCATAATACTTTGCAATATCCGCCAATTCATGAGCCTTATCGTCCGTTACCACTTCTGCTGTAAAGCTGATTTCATCAAGCGGCTCTGTCTGCTCAAATCGCACAACATCAATATTCTTTATCTCGTTGAGCTGCTTATTGACCTCGGCAAGTGCCTTGTTATACTGTCCTTCAAATTCCTTGGGTACAATGGTCATATACTTGCCGTCATCAGTCTGAAATGCAAACATGGAAATATCGTGGCTATTCATTACATCGGAAGTAATACGCATTTCTTCATCGGTGAGCTTACTGTTACCGTCTTTTACGATGAAACTGTCCGGCTGCTTTTCGATTTTCTTTGAAAGCATATGCTGTGTGGCAATTGCAGCCATATTTCTCTGTGAGGCAGGAATTGCAACATATATATTATTGTTATCCTCAATTCCTCCTGTGAAGAATGTACCGCCCATTTTCTTCATTGATTCTTCAAACTGCGGCATTAACTCTTTGGGAACGGGCAGGAATTCAAAGGCTGTTCCGGCTTTCTGCAGCTTATTGAAGTGCTTTTTTGAGATTTTTCCCAGCTTTATTTTCGGCTGCTTTAGCTGCTTCGGGGTCTTGTTGTACTGTCTGTTTCTCTCCATATTGGCGATAAACTCCAGCAGCTTTTGAATAAGGGAGGCACATACAGAGCAAGCATCATCTCCTACCATTATTCAGATACCTCGCTTTCAATGGTGATTTCTGTTTCAACATTTTCCTCTGTGTTTTCGGGATATATGCTAACTATGTCATCTATGGAACAGCCGTATGAATACGGGGACATATTGAACATTACGGATGCATCAAGGTCGATTTCCTCCTCAATGGATTTGCACCATAAGTTAGGGATATTCAGCTTCATGACCCGGTTTATTTCCACACCATCTCTGAAAGTCTGAGAATGAAATTCATCATAGGTATATTCGGAATAATTGTGGGATTCGTCGGTTGTTGCCTTCAGAATATCCCTCTGCTTTACTGCAAGGTTTTCATCCTCGTCGGAATAAGTAACCTTGTACTTGTTTGCAGTATCAATATATAGAAAATGTGTGCCGAATACTATACTTCTGTTTTCCCCATTATCCTCACCGAAAATCTCATTTTCAATATCCGCATAGCTGACCTTGCCGTTCTTATGATTTTTGGCATAGTCTATAGAATTGGATGTATAGCCGAAATTGTAGTACAACTTATCCGGTGTAGTGCCAAGAGCCAAACATATTTTATCGGCAGTCATTTCATTATTCTCTGACCACACCTCCATAAGCTTGTATGGTTCAAGGCGGATAAGGTAGATGGATTTGCCGTCTATCTCTTTATTGATGTTTATATCCTCGTTCCAAAAGATTTCCCACATTTCGGGATCAATAAGTCCGTCCTTATCCAGTCCGATTGTACGGGCATAATACCGATAATCTCCAAGATTGGTAAATTTCTCATCGTCTTTTATCCCCGACTCAAACCATTCAACAAGGGCATTATGCTCAAGTTCCTCGGGTGTAAGCTCTGGCTCCGAACTTTTTCCGCAGCCAGTGAGCATCAGCGGCACTGCCATAATAGCAAGTATTCTATGCTTCATCTGTTTTCCTCCGTTTCAGCTTTGCTGTTTTCACTACAATCATTATATCATATTTGATTTTCCGAAAACGGCTTTTTCCTCCGCAGCGTAAACGACTGCAAACGTTCTTAAACGCTCACAAAGTTTCTCAAACATCACTTGAAACACAGAGTTTCTTACATTTATTCATAGTTTGGCCTTAACATTTTTGTGCCTGAACATTCTGTAAACAGTTTTGGGCATAAAAATAGACGGCTGCGGGAAAACAGCCGTCTCATCTTACGGACAAATATTGTTTTCAGTTCCCGGTATGGACAGAGATAATACTATTTTATATTTTTATCACTATATGTTACAATACTAATATACAATAATTCAAAGTCTTAGCCACAACCCTGTCCGCAGGATTTCCGTCATCGTCCGTATAAGTGTGGCAAATCAAAGAGGCTGCTGTGCTTTCATACAACAACCTCTGTATAAAGGATATGATTATTTTACTCTGTCAACATTCTATCCAGTGCCGCTTCAAACTTCCTGTCCTGCTCAGTCGTCCGTTTAGGGATAGCTTTCAGCCTGCCACCGCTCTGCGTATCTTCTTGTGAATGGCACGAAATTCAAGCAGTCCCGAAATATTGTAGTTCGTGTATTCCTTTCCGTCCTGGTTAAGCACATAAGCACCCTTGCCAAGGCACATGGCCGCAAGCCCATAGTCCTGGGTAACGGCAATATCGCCCTTTGAGAGAGCATATTAACAAGTCTGAAAACCACACTGTCAGCCCCCTTTTCCACAACAATGGTGCGGGCATTTTCACGCTCAATTCTGTGTGACGTGTCGCATAAAATAACGCACTCAACGCCATATTTTTTCGCTGTATTTATGGTTAAATCAACCACCGGACAGCCATCTGCGTCTATGTATATTTTCATACTGATTCTCCAACTCTTTATGCTAGTATCATATCATTATTAACAAACAGTTATACGATTATTAGGATCACGTATTTCCGGATACTTATCACACATATCTTTCGCAATACTAAACTCATTCATATTCGAGAAAACGCACCTAAAGCTTTGAGCAACTTGAACCCTGTTATAATAATCCACGGTAGTATCGTCTTTAATTATTCTAAACGATCGATCGTTGAAATATGATGAAAACTGTCTTTTTTCATACATTGAAAGAAGCAAGTTAGGAGAAACAGGGAAAACAACTTCAACACCTTTTGAATTATATCCGCCGTAAGTCATGTATTTGTCTTTTATATGTGGAATAGTAAGAACAGGATTATCAGAAGTATAAAAGGGGGTTGAAGTTTTGTTAACATTCATTACCCAAATATGATTTGAAAAGACCTCTGCCATTTCTAAAGCCATATCTTCATCTAATATCATATCAAGATGCAACAATTTTATATATTCACTATTTGCCTTCACATTAATATCTTCTCTACTTATAGAAACTTCATCATTTAGTTGCTGCTTATATAAAAGTGTCTGAAATGTTTTCTCACTAATCTGGTGAATCGAATCTCTAAATGCTTTCGTTCTTATAATTTGAATTGCTAAAAATAAAGATAACATGCTTTTATCATCTTCTGAAAAGGGTGCACAATGATCTATCACCCATTGATTACCAGAATAGCTATTTTGGATAATACGTTTTAATAGTGGGCCATACACACCTTCAACTTCACAAAAGAATTTCTTTTCTATATGCTTAGGATTAATTATTTCAGTTACTATTGTATCCCAATCATCACAACCTGTAATTTCTTTTATATCATTTATAATTTTTTCCCGTTGTTCTGGAGGTACATCAGAAATTAACTTCTCAATATCCATGTCATAAAAATAATTTTCATGTGCTATTTCTTCTTTTTTAGGATTTCTTGTCTGAATTATTACTTTATCAAATACATGAATACGACCATTATTATCTTCAAAATTTTCCAAATAGCAACGAGGTACATAATGTTCCTTTTTAGTGTCTGCCATATAATTTTCCTCCGTTTTTTCAAGACACGAATTATATACCATAATCTAACAGCATATATTATGCTCTCAAATTATCTCTTGATAATTCCAAAATCGCTTTATTTTCAACGACTTTTATCCATATTACAATTATATAACTTTTTTTAATTATTTCAAGCTCATAATAAGAAACGACAGTATTATCTACTGCCGTTACCTCCAAATACGAATACTACTTCTTGTAACTAACACTATCCGCCGCAACCACATCCCCGTCCTTAACAGCAAGAAAACTAACAAGCATACCGACCTCAATACGCTCATTAATACCCTCACTGTCAACCATGATGGTAATCTCCCTGCCGCCTGCGGTCTGAACTGTTATGTTGTATTTGCCCAACTCAATATGCTCCGGCTTCTTTACAACCTTTCCTGTGATCATCATTTTGTTTGCCATTACGCTGTTTCCTCCTGCTTTTCAAAATATAATGCCAGTGCTTTTTCTATTATCAGGTTGGCTTCCTTCTTGGAATAACCACCCAGATACCTTGAATATGTTGCCTTCGGAATTGTTACCTTCTCACCTATTTCCTCAGGCTCTGCTTTGTCCCCATAACTGCCGTTCAAAACCTCTGCAATAAGGTCTTCCGACGGACTTGCATAGGATTGGGATATTTCCCGAAGCTGCTTTGCCATTTTCATATCAATAACGGAAACTTCTTTTTCTGCCATTGTTTTTGAAAGCATTTCCTGCATTTCTGCGGATATATATGAAAGCTCCATCGCAGGTCTGATTTTTATGTTTCCCTCATCAACAATATCTTTCAGCCTATCGGACAACGTATTTATGCGCAGCAGCCTTGCAATAGACGCTCTGCTCAGTCCGTATTCTTCTGCAGTATCTTTCAGTTTGTCCGATTTTTCCTGAGTCTCCACCGGAGACTTGATTCCTTCAAGCATTGACAGCTCCTGCTCTATTGCCCTTACAGCCACAGAATTTTTCAGATATTTATATCTTTCAGAAATGGCATACGCCTGTTCTGAAATCTTTAAGTCCTTTATACCTCTTTGTATCAGGTTTGATTCCACAACATAAGCCGAAACTTCCTCTTCGGTCAGATTTTCCTTTACAATAGCAGGAACATTTACCTTCCCTGCCTTGCCCGCCGCATACACTCTGTTGTGTCCCACCAGAATCTCATACCTCTGACTGTCGGAAATCGGTCTTACGATTATCGGAACAATAACGCCGTTATTTATAATGCTCCTCACAAGGTCATCAAGCCTTTCGCCATCATATAGCTTGAAACAGTGATTTTTGTAGGGAACAAGCTTGTCTATAGAAATCAGCTGTACTGCGTTTTTTACCGCTTCCGGTGTTGCTATAAACGAATTAAGATCAAATTTGCTCATGCCGTTACCCTCCTGACAACCTCATCTGCTACCTGCCTGTACTCCGATCCGAGCTTGGAATTTGCCTTGAAGCAAAGTGCTTTTTTGTCCCTGCTGGAATATGCGGCTGTTACGGAACGGGAAATATTCATAGGGAAAACAAGCTCTCCGTAGCTGTCCTCAAAAATCTTTCGGGTATCTCGTGACATTGCCGTGTTATCTGCCATTGTGGGTAATATTCCCAGCAGCTTCAGATTCGGATTTATGGTTAATTGGATTTGTTGGATAATATCTGTTATTGCTTTCAGTGCCTTACGTGAAAACTCCTGTGTCTGTGCAGGGATAATAACTCCATCGGCTGCTACAAGAGCATTGAGGACAAGCACACCCAATGAAGGCTGACAGTCGATTATTATGTAATCATACTCATCACGAATTTCCGCAAGCATTCTTTTCAGCACGGTTTCTCTTGCCATTACGGACACAAGGTACATTTCCGCACCTCCGTTTTGCTCGCTGACATGGATAATGTCGTAATGGTTAACCTTTTCTCCTCTGATAAATCGCTCTATCATCTGACTGATAGTGTCGGCATCCTCGTCCTCAAACCCCAGATATGCGGAAGCATCGCCCTGAGGGTCAAAATCAACAATAAGGACCTTTTTGCCTGCTAAACGCAGTGCAGCCCCAAGATTTACAGCCAGTGTACTTTTTGAAGTACCGCCTTTCTGATTGCTTATGGATAAAATTTTGCCCATTAAACTCACTCCCCCATCTGAATACCATCAACAATTTTCTGCTGAGCAATAAGCTCTCTGACAAGAACTGCAACGTCTGTATCGTCATAATTCTCATCTTCATCAAGGCTGAGCTTTACATTGGGAACAACGTAAGTATCAAGGTATTCAAGTCGTTCACGGATATATCTTGCAAGAGCAGTTTTCACGCCCATTGCCATGTTCATATCCTCGTCAGCCTTGTCGGTGATGTACTCAATGAACGCCGCAACGGTCATTTCAAACTGTTCTGCGTCAAGGTCATCCAGGAAGCTTGCCATTGATGAAGCTGCAATATCCTCCCACTGTTCATAATCGTCCTCCAGCTCACAGCAGTAACCCAGATCCTCGATAGCATTCTGTACTCTCTCGTAGCTTTCATCTGAAATTCTTAACATCATTCATTCCTCCATTTTATTTTTTACAAGGTCAATTCCGCAGTTGTTTTTCAACGCATTTTTGACCGCTTCACTTGGCTCATAATGGTTAGTCCTTAGCTTTTCAAAATAGTCAGCTTCCTCCTCCCTTTTCTTCCGACGATTTTCCGCAGCCTGCACCGCTTTTCCGTATATCCTTTTCTGTCTTGCCACCTCATTTACTTTCAATTCATCGTGTGCTCTGATAAATGCCTCCGCAACCCTAAGATCCGTTTGCAGCTTTTCGGTATTCTTGTCCATTTCCGACCACCCTTTCATTGATTTATCTTTCGTGCTTTTCTCTACGGTTTTATTATAGCACTGTCAACAGTGTTATACAAGATTAAAAACTCACAAACTTTTATAGAAATGTTTGTGCATTTTAGCACTGTCAACAGTGCATAAGATGTGATATACTTATAATAGGTACTTTTTTATAAAGGAGCTGATACCGTTGGAAAAAGATACACAGGAATCCACTGTCCGCAAGGTCAGTGAAAAGCGCAAGGCTTCCAATCAGAAATGGGATCTGGAAAATATGCGTTCCGTAAGCTGCCGCCTTCGCCGTGAAGATGCTGAGCTTTTCAAGCAGTATTGCGAAGAGCACAACACCACACCCGGAGCGTATCTTAAAAATCATATTCATTCTGTTCTGGAGAAATACTATGCCGTCATAGAAAAGCAGCATAATGATAGTAAAAACGAATAATCATTTGAAACTTCCTTTAATCAATATTTGGGAGCGTTTTTTGATTTTTGATGATATAATATTATTAAGGTCACCTCTAAAAACCACCGGCTAAAGCCTTAGCACCTCATCTGCTTGCAGATTTTCCGTCATCTTGCACATAAATTTCTTGACATACGGCAGTATGCCTGCGAAATTTCTATACAATCTGACGAAAAATCTGACTGCGCATCTGAGGCACTATGGTTTTTAGAGGTGACCTTAAATAAATTTATGCTTCTGCTTTATAAAAAAGATTAGCCGTTAGGAGGTAATTATATGCGAGATGATTTCACTAAAGCTACCAAAGAACTTTTAGCAAAAAGAGTATGTTATAGATGCAGTAATCCATATTGCAGAAAACCAACTTCAGGTCCGAATTCAGATAGCAATAAGGCTCTTATTGATGGTGTAGCAGCACATATCTGTGCTGCTTCAGAGTTAGGGAAAAGATATGATGAGAATATGTCATCAGAAGAACGAAAAAGCATAGATAACGCAATATGGCTGTGTGAAAATTGCCATAAAAAAGTTGATAATGATGATAAATACACCATATCAATGTTACGCGAATGGAAAATAACGGCTGAAAATCAAGCACGTAAAGAAATGCTAACCCCCGAAATGAATACTGATTGCTTTTCTGACACAGAAATCAACGATAATAACTTAAAAATAAAATCGGGAAAAGATTTAAAAGAAAACTTTTATGACTTGATAAAACAATATAACGTTAATGGATTTTTGAAATGTGATATGAGAGCGTATCCAATGAATTTGAATGATATGATTAATATTGATTGTTTTTTTGTGAAGGCAAATGATTTGATAGAACAATGCGAATACTCAACAAACAATTTAGTTACTAAGAAATCTTATGAAAGCATAAAACAATTTGTATACATCCTTAATAAATACTCATATCTTCTGGGAGTACTTTGTTACCCACATCCTCAAACCTCAAATATTTGTTTAGATGACTCAAAACTAAATTACTTCAATGAAATACATATTATTACTTGTAAAACTCTTGATTCAATATTATATGCAATAAAAGAGAAGCAATCTGTTAGCACAGGAACAATTTCTGATTGGGTTAACCAAATTAATGAGTTAGAATCCCTATATGCTTAAAATCAAAAACAATACCATTTGCCGCATTCTAAACACCTTTCGAATGCGGCATTTCTTTCACCTCTGAGTTCTACAAGATTCCTATGTTCACTCCGCATCAATCCAGAAAAGTTTCTTGAACTCACAGGGGAAAAGCCTTATTGTGCCATACTCTCTCATGTGAGTTTCAAGTTTCTTCCTGACAAGCTCGTTGCGGTTATGAAGCGTTCTGACCTCAGCATCATCAAGACCAGATTCAAGAATATGCTGAGTATTTGCTTCAATTCCCTATTTCAAAATGTCGTGCCCACTAAGAAAGGTTAAGTTTAATAGGTGATTCCTTTGCCATATCATTTATCCTCCTTCACAAGCCATTTTTCAATCTTAGCCGCAAAATATTTATCCATATCCATACTGTGCAGCATATCGTTAAGCGTAATCTTAAACCAAACCTCCACAGGTTTGGAAAGATTCAGCGAGAAAATTCCCATAAGACTTTTCGCATCAACAATATATGTGCCGCTGCGTATATCAGCCGAGATCACAAATCTGTCAAGGCCCTGCATAATCTCACAAAAGCCGTTGACGTCATCAATGGTCTTAAACTGAATTTTGAAAAAATATTCTTCCTCCGTCGATGAATGGTTTCGTCTGTTTTTCATATTGAAATACCTCTTTTCTTTTGTTCTGTTGTTTGTTCCTGCTGATTTTCTTTCGGCTCTCTAATCATCATCTGCCTTTCTTCCTCTGCCCTTGCAAGCAGAATGTCATATTGAGCTGCAGCCTGAGAATTGTATGTATCAAGATAATCTCTGAGTTTATCGCTTTCGATTTTGGCGTTCTTAACCTTTTCTTCAAAAGATTTCTGCCGACCTCTGAGAACTGCAAGACTGTTCCTGTGCTTAGCAGCATCGGATTCGGTAAATACGCCATTATCTGCAAGATAACTGTACTGCCGAAGCAGATTCCTGTCCTCTGCGGAAAAAGGCTTATGGCTTGCAAGCTCCTTGAACTTCGGAAAGTCGGCAATGATTTTTTCTTCCTCGGTAATTTTTTCTGCAAGCATTTTCTGTTCGGACAATACCTCGGAATAATTCTTTTCAGCCTTGCTGACCTCTGCTTTCAGATCCTCAATGCTATGAACTTTATGCTCGTGCATGTAACAAAGCAGCTCATAGCTTTTAAGCACCGAACGATAACTCACATACTGCGGTCTTTCTGCTTCGGGACTTTTGTAAAGAATCATCTGAAGCTGTCGCAGACAAATCGCATACTCTCGCTGAATACCGGTATACTTCGCAAGCTCGGAAAGCGGCATCTCAAAATTCTTATGCTCTATGCGATAGGCAAGATGTTCAAGAAAATATCCGTCACCAAGTCTGTATGTGCGAATTGCTTTCCGATTGGGTTTAACCTTTATGGAAAGATATTTTTTCATATGAATGCTATAACCTTTTTCTTTCAGCCTGTCCACCAGATCATCAACACTGCGGACATCATCTCGCATAACAAGCTCGTCAAGCTCTGACCTCAGCTTTTCCTTCCAGGACGATTCACGCCGCTGAGCCATATAGTCACCGTATTTATGGTTATAGCTTTTCTTCGGATGTTCGATAACGCTCAGCCCGTGAGCAAGAGAAATCCTGTCCGAAATATCCTTGCAGTGCTGCAAAGATTTTTTGTCAGCACGCCACAGCTTTCCATCATCATCGTAAGGGCAAACTATCACATGATTATGATAATGCCCCTTATCGGTATGAGTGGAAACAAGCACCTGAAACTTTTCTCCAAAGGCCGTCTTCGCCCACTCTATACCGATTTGATGTGCTTTCTCCGCTGTAAGTTCTCCTGCCTTGAAGGACTGTATATAATGATGCAGCCGCACACGTTCCTTTCCTCCCAGAATTTCCGATTTCATGAACAGAGATTTTTTCCAGAAGCGTTCCTCGCTGTATAACTCAAAGTTACGCTTCATCTCATCATAAGCTTCCTGAGAATTTGTGGAGCAGTTTATTCCCGAAATCAGCGTTTTTTCGGTTTTATTCTCATTAGTAACATATCGCAGCAGCGACAAAGGCGAGCCGTGTACCGCAACATATTTTATGATTGGCAATTCACAGCACCACATTGGGCTTCAAGGGTTTCAGGTATTTCTCCATAACCTTTTCAAGCCGACCATACTGACGCAGAACTTCCTCCATTGCCGAAGCAGTCACATCACCTTTGATATTCGCAGTTCTTGCAATCTGATTCAGCTCCACACCAATCATCTTGAAATTTCTTGTCAGGTCACGCAGTTCGGAGAGGTCATATCTTTTTATCTCTCCCTGGACTGCCATTTTCTTGACATAAGCTCCCGGCCGCAGTCCTAGCTCGTCAGCTTTTTTCTTTACAATCTCGAACTGCTCCTCGGTAAACTTTATATGCGTCTCCTTATATTTGCTAATCATATATTCTGCCTTTCTTTATTTGGGGTCTTAGGGGATAATCCTCCTAAAGTGGCGTAACTACGTTATTCGCCCCGATTAAGTGGACACTTAATCTACGCTTGCTATCTTCCAAAACCGCACTCATTTTCAAAATCCAGCCACGACCTTCCCAACCGAAAATATGCATTTGACCTAATTGTACAGGAAGTCATGCAGCTTGTATTCTGATAAGTCATGCGATCACGCTCAGGGTCTGTCACGAATTTTTGCAAACACAATCCTCACTCCTCACTTAAAACTCTTGCCTGTCCGTACATAAGCAATGAATGGCTCCTTTGGGATTCTGTATTTCTTCCCCACTCGCTCGATTGGAAACTTCTCAGCGTACTCCGCTGCCCTTTTTCTGAATGTTGCCGGAGCAATACCGAGTACGGCTGCTGCTTCAACTGCACTCAAAAAATTTTTATTGTTATTCTTTATCTCCTCAATACTTTTGCTCTGCAAATATTTCACCTCGGTTATCTTTTAAATCTTAAACTTAACAATTAATTATGTTCTTAGCCGCATAAAATTTGACATTAAAAGTGACGTGTGGTATAATAAATTTCGTAAAAATAGGATAGCAACTTATTGAAATAATTTTTTTGGGGGAATGTATATGAAAAAAGCTTACATAATCAGTATAATTATTTCAATTGCAATGTTAGGAACAGGATTGATATTTCCTTTGCCTGACAAAAACATCCATGTTTCTTCTTATTCCTATGATGCCAAATGGGGAGACAATGGTGTTGAATATGTAGGAGGAGATGCCTATAATTATCAGATGGAAGCTTCTCTAACTGCAGGCTGGGTAAGTGGTGTAATGGCCTTTAAAGGTATTATGATAGCATCCGGCTTAATGCTATTTGCACTTACACTGATTCTCAAAAGTAAAGACGATGATATTGAAAATCAAGCTTATGCAATAAAGCAGACAATGAATAGTAATGGCACAAACTCTACATCATCGGAAAAAGCAAATCTATCTTCGACAGCACAAAGCATAACCAAATATGATGGTGATACTTGGCGATGTCCCAAATGTGGAAAAACCAATCCTCTGGCGTCAAGAACGTGCAAGGATTGCGGATATCAAAAGTAAACATTTTTTGAAAATAAGTTGCCATTCAAGAATCAGCATCCATAACAGATGCTGATTCTTTTCACTCCAGTTCCGCCAGCATATTGTATTCCTCAATCTTCCACTGCTTCATCCAGTTCCACATACAAGTTTTCATGTAAGAAGTCCTATTGCGGATTTTGACATTCTCCCGCAGAATTTTCTCCCACTCATAGTAAAAGTCGATTATAAACTCGTACAAGCTATGCTCATGAACGATCTCATTGATTGTGTCAATAACATCAGCATAGCTGACGGAAGCATCATTAAACTTAAAGCTGTCAGCAACTACCAGGTCTGCCATCATACCGAGAGTAATGTCCATAAACCTACGGACAGAAGAATCGGGAGTGCCATAGTAGGAGTAACCGCACAGAAATTTCAGTGCAGCAATAAGTGCCTTACGGTCACAGCGGAAAGCTTCGGGAAGTGTCAGCCTGGCGGAGATTCTGTCCTCATCGCTGAACTCATAAAGGTCAGCTTCGCATTTGGGGACAAACCCGAAGTAATGCTCGCACTCCTCCGTATCAAATCCCAACATCTCAAGGATATTCAGAAAACTAATGCTTTGCCTTTTCATCACTCCATCATTCGTTCTTTCAACAGCAGAAAATTTTTCCACGGACGCAGAAGGATTGAAAGATTGATATTCAAAAAAATTTCTTTGATTTATTTTATCTTTAGTTTCCATCCCGATGTAAGGCGGACTTGTTTCCCTGTATTCGGGTGAACAGGAAACCGTGTCATAAAATGGCTGATTTATTTCACAAGCATCGCAAGCTCCGATACTACCAATATAGGAATCAGGATCACCTACCTGAGAGCTGTCACCGCAATCAACGTTGCAGGCAGCATCGACAGACTGAGCGGAATCAGAAGCAGTCTCCATAACATTCTCCGAAGAAGTTTCCGGAGTTGTATCTTTTTTAATAGTATCTGAACTCTCGGCAGCAGGACATTCATGAATGCTGTCCTCTGTGACCTCGATGTACTTGCGCTTTGTGTTTTTTCTGCGCTGACTGCGCTTTTCAATATCATCCTTGTATCTCTGTGCGATAGCCTGCTGAATCTCCTCACCTGAATTTATGAGAGAATTCAGCTTATCAACATCGGGAATGATTCTGAAAAATCTTTTTGCAGGAATGCCTTTCAGCTCGGATTCGATTAGTCCATGCTTGATAAGATGACGTATGGCATTGCGCTGTGCGTCTTCGGCATATCCGCTGCTCAGGTGCAGATCCATTACAGTGGAATAAAACCAACCGCCTTCAAAGAGCTTCCCGAGATTGTTATAGTAAACGTGCTTTGCGATAAGACAGTTGTATATCTCCGCTTCGGCATTGCCGATAGCAAAGGAAAGCAGCCTGTTCCGTGACACGGTGTTGGTGGGATTTAAAATCTCCAAAAGCGGTGCTATAATATATTGCATCATATCACCCGGCTTTCACGAAGACATTCCATAAGATTGGTCTTGTTTATGAGCATAATTGTTTCACTCTTTGCCACCGATGCTATTGATGGTGAACACAGGCACTCGCACTGAATATCTCCGATAGTCATATCCATAACGTAGTCCTTCATCATCTTGCCCACTGTCTGCCCATCAATGGATCTGCCATATGAACGGAGAGCCTCTACGCAGTCGGTGAACACCACTCCGAACAGAGTTTTACTCTCTTCGTAAACATCCTTACGCTGTGCCACGCTCTTGGGAATCATAATTGTATTTGCTTCGATTATTTTTATAAGGTCTGCGATTGAGTAGTCAGACATAATTCTCTTCCTTCTTTACACAAAATAAAAAAGGCTTCTGTACGCTGTAGTTAGCATACAGAAGCCTTTGCTTCTATTAAAATTGTATTTTAGGTCATAAAAAACTTGACCTATTGAGAAGCAAGAGGATTACAAACATTACTCTCTTCGCCTTTCAATAGGTTCAAGTTAAAACTAATTTGGCTCCCCAAGTAAGACTCGAACTTACGACCCTGCGGTTAACAGCCGCATGC
>CALANW010000050.1 GCA_937926145.1 uncultured Ruminococcus sp.
GTAACCTTACCTTAGCTATGATTTTTGATGCTATTTTAATGTGAACAGGCTCTAGCATAACTCGTCCTGTTGTTGACTCAAAATTTTCAGATTTAGCAATAGCGTTGGATGATTTGCAGGGAAAGTTTAATGTTTTAATTTGCAAATCTGCTGGCAATTGTACCAATTTTATGCAAGGAAGACCTAAAGGAAGAATTCATGAGGGAGCTGATTCTGTACGTTCTTTGGTAGTTGGTTCAATAGCCCATAAAAAAACATCAAATGATTTTGCTGACATTGATAATCCGTCTCCATTTTCAAGGATAGGTCCTGGCCCAGAGTATATTATCAAACCAGAAGTATCACATTACGGTGGAAATGCTGGAGTGGCCGCTAATGGTAAACCAATAATAACGGGTGTAAAATCTTTTGATATAAATGGAAATTTGGTAAGAGATGTCGGAACGAGTTTTTCCACTCCACGTATTGCTGCACTAGCAACGGGTTTATATCAAGAATTGGACGAAACATTTGATCCGCTGTTACTTAAAGGTTTGATTATTCATTCCGCTTCGTACTCCCCAAATTTAAAAATTCCCGAATCAGAAAGAACAAAGCAACTAGGCTTTGGCGTTCCTAAAAGTGTTACTGATATACTATATAATGCTCCTTATGAAGCTACTCTTATTCTAAGAGATAATCTTTCCAAAGGAGAAAAAATCGACATTATGGACTTTCCAATGCCCAAATCTCTGATAAAAAATGGTTATTATACAGGACAGATAATTGCAACTTTAGTATATGACCCGATTTTAGATCCGTCCCAAGGAATTGAATATTGCCAATCAAATATTGATATTAAATTTGGCTCATATGATGCCAAAAAGGAACGTGATGTAAGTAAGCGTCATATTTTGAATCCTGTTGGACGCGACGGCGCACAAAACATATTCAGAGATTCACTATACAGTAAACGATTAATGAAAGACAATCAAAATGATTTTGCTTTACGAGAAAGGCTATTGATACAATATGGTGACAAATATTATCCCGTAAAAAAATACGCTGTTGACTTGTCTGAATTATCTGAATCTAACAAACAACATTATGCTACATCTGATAAACTATGGTATTTGTATTTACAGGGACTTTATCGAGATCATACCGAACAACGTGCAATTTTAGAACGATTTATACCTAGTCAAGAATTTTGCCTAATAATAACTATACGCGATCCCGAACAAAAAGCAAATATTTACGACGAAGTTACACAAGGTTTAGATACTTATAACTTTTGGCATAGCAATATCAAGATTTCTAGCGAGGTTTCTTCTCGCTTGAATTCGTAATTTATGTTGTGAATTTTGTATTGGAAAAATATATCTGGCTAACAGAAAATCTCTGTCGACCAGATTCAGTGTAACTGAAAGCAGAAAATCGAGCGGATTTTCTGCTTTCTTCATTGGACGTATTCTCGGTAGAGTTTATCCGATTTGAAATTTGGACTACTAGGTATTGTTGTAAATATGAATACTTTCTTGCCATAATCTGCTGAAATATCAATGTGTAAAAAAATTAAATCCTAGATATTCTCCAACACCCCAGAACGGAATTTAGGTAAGCGCTTTGATATACTTGCTGTCTGTGACTGCCAGTACTAATGGTCTTAATGTAGAGGATTATTCTTACAGACTGTTGACTTTGGGTGTATTTGTTTTGCCTTGAAATGATTAAAAGTGCTGCATCAGCTCTTAGTCATTCAACGACGAAGGGCTGTTGTTTTTTGCGGTTTTAGATATGGTAAGGTTTGACGGTTACTGTAAAAAAGCAACTGTCGCTTTTTTACATATTTTGAAGGCGATTATGTTTATAAGTAGCCCCAAAGAATGCGTTGGAGGTGTGAAAAGGGGATTATGTCCGATACCACTCAAATTGCCAAATTAAGTTAGGGAAACACCCATCTAAATACGACGCTTAAGCTGTGAAAAATACCAAAAGCCGATTTAATCAGCGTTCCCTTAGGAAACCTTAATTTTACTGCGTCTAATTTCTGACTCTCGGTTAGATTTCCATTTTTCAAGTTCTTCACGTTTTCTTTCTTGATATCCAGCATCGTAACCAGCGTCAAAAGATGCATCTGCGTATTCTTCGGCACTACTGTATCCCATCTCTTTTGTATGGTGTGCATCAGCAGCAGCTCCAAAGTAACGCTTGCCCTCGGCGTTTACATAACTTCTTGACATCGAAATCACCCCCTTCTCAATCATCATTCAATTCGCTCGTGTCAATTGCTTGAAATACCTTTGGATGTAAAAGGCCATCCTCGATTGCAGATTTTATTCCATATTTGGCAGCGTTTTTTATAAACTCTTGATAGCCGGCAACTTCTTGCTCATGCTTTTTTTCCTTGACCAAATTAGAAATCGTTCCTTGAGAAACACCATACAACGAAGCAACTTTCGATTGAGGCAGTTTATCCTCAACGCAAAGTTGATACGCTCTGTATTCCTGCTGTGGAGTTAATGCTTTTTTTGACATTGCACACGCCTCTCTTTGTATAAGATTCATTAATATAATTTCATTATATTCGATATTTCCGCATTTGTCAAGATACAAAATATTACATTAATCAAATTCATCTATTCATATAATCACCTATACAAAAAATCCTTGTAAATTGTTTAAAGCAACTTATATAAATGATAGAAAGGTGACTAAGTTATGATCTACAATCTCATACTTGAAAATGAAACTGGTCCGCAAATTGACCTTTTCAAAACAGCAAGCTATGCAGGAATGGATACAGAAAAGTTTCATGTCACAACGACAGTATAAAAATTTCTCCACTGCACAGCAGTGGAGAAATCAGTCTGTCGAATAACCCCTAATCCATGACGGATTAGGGGTTAAAACATATAATCAAGCAAAAGCAAACTCAAAAAGCCAAATATAAATCGAAAAGCAAAGGTGTTTCCACCTATGTACCGCATACTTTTTAAGATTCATGGCAGCAAATTTAAGCCTAACCCAGTTTGTGACCTGAGATAAGCCTCTGAAATTTGTATAACGCATAGCGTGTTTTTCTTTTGCATCCGCAAACACTCGCTCTATGGTTTCTTTTCTCTTGCTGTACAGAGCTTTGTACTTTGGCGTATGCCTTATGTCTTCTGCAAGCTCAAGGTAATTATCCCATATGTGCTTTGTTACGGTCTTTTCGTGTTTAGAGTTTTCGGTGCAATAAGATAATGAGGGACAGCTTTCGCATAAATATCCATTGCTTTTAAATTCCCTGTATCCCTCTCTGTTTGTTGTTGCATAACTTAAAACCTTGTTTTCGGAGCAGATAACGCAATCATAAAATTCATCATATACATAGGAATATGGTCTGAAAAATCCTGCCTTGCCCATTGGTCTTTTGTAAGGAAGTACGGGAGTTCGTTTATCATCAATTACCTTTTTGCATATCCATGGTGTCTTGTAACCTGCGTCCATTACAACTGATTTAATTTCAGGATGTACCGTTGTCATTCGGTCATAAAGCTCGTCAAAAGCAACACTGTCATGCACGTTGCCCGGATTAACAGTTACATCTACAACATAGCCGTGTTCATCGCAAGCTGTCTGAGCAGCATAAGCAAAGCACTTTTTGTGTTCGCCCTTGTGAAATACTCCACTTTCGGGATCGGTTGTTGACTCGTTTACAAGCTTTGTTTCGGGCGGCTTTTTATCATTATCAAACGGTTTCTTGTTATGTTCTTCTCTATCCTCGTTTATTTCATTCATAAGCTGCTTTTCATAGATTTTTGCAGCCTTTGGTATTTCTTTTTTTACAAACTTTTTTATGTTGGCATTAGCCTTAATGTGTGTTTCGCCAACAAATACCGCTTCGGGTGAAAGATAACCTGCGTTGTTTATTTCATCAAGTATCCAATAGAATATCTTTTCTACTGTTTCGGGTGTGTATCTGTGTTTGAAATTGTAGCTTAAGGTTGAGAAATGTGGTGTTTCTTCATTAAGAAGATAACCGATAAACCACCTGTATGCAATGTTCATACGCACTTCTTCTGCTGTTTTCCGAAGAGAGGGTATACCAAAGATATGCTGTATCAATGTCATTTTGAACAGCACCACAGGATCTATGCTTGGTCTGCCATTATCAGGACAGTACAAGTCATCGACAAACTCGTAGATTTTTGTGAAATCTACTGTCTCGTCTATTTTTCTTAGCAGATGGTCTTTCGGTACAAGTGCTTCTATACTTACAAATTCAAGCTGTGTTCTTTCTTCTTTTCCTTTTTGCAGCATTTTTATCACCCGTATATATTATACCACATTTATGCAAAAAAGTCAGCCTTTTAGGCTGACTTTTTCGACAGACTGAGCAATTGGCTATATGTTGAAGTGTAACATATAGCCAATTGCTATTATTTATAAATGTCATAATCTGCCAAAACATTAATGTGCACAATAGAACTAAACCCTACAGTTTTTCTTTGCCGACCACACAGGGACGGCAATTTAGGGAGCTCCCTAAAACCCAAAATAATGATAGAAAAAGATAAGGAGATAGATATAGAATGACAGGAAAAAGAACATTCAAGCAATTCCATATTGGCTTTTCTGAGGAAGAATGGAACATTGTTTGCAGAAAAGCTAAGGCGGCGAAGATAAGAAACGGGACTTACGTCCGAAGAATAGCAGTCAAAGGCGAGGTCAAAATCTATGAACTGAAAGAGCTTTCCGCTTTGAAGAGAGCATTTCTTTCAATCGGAAACAATGTTAATCAGATCGCAGAGGTCGCAAATTCCTCCGGTTCGGTTTATCAAAAAGACATTGAGGACTTGCAGAAAGAGTTTGGCTATTTCCGAAGCGTGATGAAAAACTATCTGTTTGAAATCTCGCCGACATACATTTCGTGAGGTGTGCCTTGCCGATAATCAAACATATTCCGATATATGCCGCTCCGAAAAGACTGCTTTCCTATGTGACCAACGAGAAGAAAACGGAGAAAACTCTTGTGACGGGACTTAACTGCTCGGCGAATTCTTCCGAAGCTTATGAGGATATGAAGTTCGGTTTTGAAATGTTCAGCGGTGAGAGATTTTTCAAAAGGTCTATAAAATCTGAAACGGCAAAATCCGAAAAGCAGAAAATTCGGCTTCACCACTATATCCAGTCATTTAAGCCGGGTGGGGTCACTCCTGAAGAAGCTCATCAAATCGGAGTGGAATGGGCGGAAAGGGTTTTCGGGAAAAAGGCAGTCGTGCTGTGTGCAACCCATATCGACCGTGGGCATATCCATAATCATTTTGCCGTATGCCCTTACGATATGGACGGAAAGCACTGGCACGCCAACAAGGAAAGTCTGCGGAGATGCAAAGCAATATCCGATGAAATTGCTCTTGCTCACGGGCTTGAAATTATCGAACACCCGAAAAAATCATATAACCACAAGTACGGCGAGTACAAAATGCGAAAGGAGGGGAAGTCTTGGAAGCAGAAATTGTGTGATGATATTGACGATGCGATTATGAAAGAGAGTGTCGGGAGCGTTGATGACCTGCTGAAAGAATTGCAGAAGCAGGGCTATGGCATTCGGCGAGGAAAGTATATTTCCATAAAGGTCAGGCAGAACCGAAAGCCCATCCGCAGTTATCGGCTTGGTGACGGTTACGCTCTTGAACATTTGCAATTCCGCATTGAGCATAAGAATATGGAGATGCCGATGTCCGAAGCTTTGAAGTATTCGGGCATTCAGAGGGAGTATGCTTTGTGTATCAGGCAGATACAAATTCAGCTTTACCGTCGCCCCGAAGCCGAACACCTGCACTTTGCCACATACAGAGAGGTTGAAAGGTCAAGCCGTCTGCTGTTTTATTTGCGTGATAACAAAATTCATTCGGCAGATGATTTTCGGAAAGCTGTTTCCGATGCGGAAGCAAAGTTTAAAAATCTGAAAGCCGAAAAGGACAGTCTTACAAAGAAAATCACCGATGAGGAAAAGCTCATCGGCGATATTCCGAAGCATCTTGAAATTCTGAAACGCAGGCCCTTGCTTCCAAAGGATATTTCCGAGCTTGCGAAATACAATTATCTGAAAGATGCAAGGATAACCTCGCTTGAAGATGCGGACAAGCACAGACTTGTGCTTGATGATATGAAAAGCCGGCTTGAAGAAGTTGACGGAAAAATCCGTGAAGCTGTTTGCGAGAAAAAGACCGTTTCAGATTTTTATGCCTTGTATGAAAATCAGATGAAGTCGGATTATCAGGTGCTTTTGGAGCAGGCAAAGGCTGAAATTGAAAATATCCGCAGGGAGGAAGAACGGCAGAAGTCGGAACGAGAAAGGAGTGACTTACAGTCAGAGGATAAAACTTATGATAGGAACAGGTCGGGATTTTCAAGATGATGAAAAAATCACAGCACCCGTTTGAGTGCTGTGATTATGAACTGCTCGATAAATCGGAATTTGTATATACCTAAATTCAACTCAACCAATATTTTATAACGATAAATTTATAGAGAATATTATTTTCAATTAAACTCTGTATCAAGCAGGTCATAAGTTTCTAAAAATTTTCTATAATAACAATTTCCGTTCCCTTTAATTGAGTTTTGGCTGTTTAAAATACAATTACCATTACATATTCCCCCATTCTCTTTGCAAAAATTATATATAGGGCATGCTGTTCCTTTACCTTGAACAAACTTGATAAAATTCTGTAAAATGTAAAACTGAATAAATTGCAATGTTTCTATTTTATTCGGTTGAATGGAAATATATTTTTCTTTTGAATTTATTACTAAAGGCACACCAATTTGGTGAATTACATCATTAATAAATTTATGTACTTCATGATTTTCCATTTTATATAAATCTGAAAATATAAATCTTTCCTTCAATTTACTTTCTACAAAATTATTTACTTTTAAAATCCACTTTCGTATCTCATGAAATTCACTATATTGTTTATAGAGTTCATTAGCAAATTGCTCTAATCTTCTTTGTGTTTTATTTGTCAAAGACTCACTATAGCCATCTCTAGTTACAGTTTCTGAATACAACAGATATTTATAAATTTCTTCGTAACTTGATTTACTAATAAATTCCTTAATTTCTTTGTTTCCTAATAATATATTAAACAAAAAATGAATTGGATTATCATTATATAAGCAACGCTCTGCAATACATAGCCGAACATCGTCTGCTATATGCGATAAACCATATTTGTTAAAGATTAAATCAACCGATTCATATGGTAACTGTGGTGCTAATGGTCTGTTAGGAAAATTTTTGGATTCAATTTTATAAGCAATATATTCTAATAAATCCCTAGCTCCTAAATTGTAATATATTGGCGTTGTTTTACCAACCGCTAATACTGGTAGAGAATATTTATATACACGGTGCTCTCTTTGGACATTCAAGTTACTATCAAATCCAGAGATAATTTCAAAATCAGAGATTACATTTTCTATCTCAGATACTTGATTAATAAATCTATCACTTTTGTTTTGTGTAATGCCTCCAAAAGTTCTTTCAAATTGTGTCCGTAACGTGCGAGACTCATCACTCCACTCATCAAATGGGCGAATAATTTTTCCATGCTTATGTGCAGATTCAAGAATATTCAGAAACCATCGTACATTGCTTAAATTATACCTAATATTATATGGCAATATTAAATCTTGAAGATAGTGAATGAATTCATGAGTAAAAGTTGCCTCTTCTTTTTTTAGCACATCCTGTGTTAATTCTTCTTTCGTTTCAATATTTATATTAAAAAATGATATGTTGTAAAAACCTGTAGTATATTCTAATTTCATAAAATTCCTCTATCAGATATTTCCAGCCTGAAATTAAAATCATTATACCATACCAATATAAAAAAGTCAAATATAAAATAAAATCACTTTTTCATCTCTTCTTCATGCAGGCGTTCAAGCTCAGCATAATATTTGTCAAGCTCGTCCATAACAAAACGCTTTATCTCGGAGGTGACAGTGACCCCTCGCATTTCACACCAAGCCTTGTAGTCTTTGAATTCTTCCATTCGGACACGGGTGGAAATGGTGTGCATATTCTCTTTGTCCCATTTGCGGGCGTAGCCCTTTTGCTTTTCCGATACGGGCATATTATCACTCTTTCTACTTGCGTAAGTATTTAATACCTTATTATATCACACCCATGCGCAGAAGTCAATGTGCGCATTGCACCGAAATTTACCGAAAACTTTGTCCGGGATAACTATTGAAAACTACTGTCGTAAGTAGTAAAATATAAATGTAATCAAAACACGAAACAACGAAATGTTCCGGTGGAACATCAAACGGAGGTAATGATCTATGGCAGTTAAATTTGAATTCAGTCTTTCGGATAAGGACTTCAACAAGCTCCGCCTTTTGAAAAAGGCAGACGGCGAAATCGATATGACCTTTAACGATTATGCGGAGGAGCTTTTAAGCGGTGTTATCGGCAGAATGTACCGTGAATATGACAGGCAGGGACTCATAAAGGAGGACGAAGATGATTGATTCCAAGAGTGAACTTATCATTGCCAAGACAATTCTTTCGGCACAGGCAGAGATCCTTATCAGCCGTGAGAAAAGGATCAGGAACATTCGTGAAAAAGCGTTAAGGGCTTATGCCGAACGCAGAAAAACGAAACCACATCGTAAGCCTATGACCGCCGAAGAACGCCGTGCGGTCTGGAACACACTTAAATATGTAAATAAATGAAAAGAGGTATTTGTTATGTTAAGAATTTCCGAAGAAAGCTATGAGAGAGTTACCGAGATCCTTGAGGACATAGGCTATGCTTGTGAAACCTCAGATTACTATGAGGATTGGGAGGACATTGCAAGACCGTCGTTCTGTGTTATGGACAATCTTGATGCTGAACGCTTTGAAATGACCTGTGAAGCCATTAGAGAGAAGATCATCGACCTTAACGATGAGAACAAGAACTTTGCCAAAGGCATTCACTCCGCATTTCTCGGCTATCTTAAAGAACGCCGTGACTATCTTGAATTTAACGGCTATTATGACAAGCCCGAACTTCCCGAAGATGCGGACGAGGACGATATTGACCTCTATAATGAAAAAATGGAGAGATATGAAGCTTATGAGGTTTTAATAAATGCTGTTGATAAGTGGATAGACAAAATGAACAGGCTTAAGCTTGCGTGAGAAAGGATACCATTATGAAAGTTATAACTTTGGCGAATATGAAAGGCGGAGTTGGCAAGTCCAGTTCCGCAACGGCTCTCTCGGCGATACTTACCGAGCGTGGATACAGAACGCTCCTTATTGACTGCGATCAGCAGTGCAACAGCACGGATACCTACCGTGCGGAAACCGAGGGTGCGGCGACCGTTTATGATGTTCTCCTTGATGACAGCAGGATAAGCGTGGCGGAAGCGGTTCAGCATACCAAGTGCGGAGAGATACTTGCAGGGGACAGCCTTTTAAGGCAGGCGGACGAAAAGCTGAAAGGCTGTGTTGACGGGCTTTATCGTATGTCAGATGCTTTGGAGAAGTGCGAGGGGTATGACTACATAATCATTGATACTGCTCCTGCGATGAATTCCATACTGCACAACTGCCTTATTGCCGCAGATGAAGTCATTATTCCTGTTACGGCAGACAGGTATTCTTTGCAGGGACTTTCACAGCTCAACGAAACCATAAAGGCGATAAAGAAGCGTCAGAACCCGAAGCTTACGGTTGCAGGACTTCTCCTCACAAAGTACAACAGCAGGGCAAATCTTTCAAGAGAGGTCAGAGCATCGCTTGAAACCGTTGCGGAGAGTATGAATACAAAGATTTTTGATACTTCTATCCGTGAGTGCATAAAGGTCAAGGAAGCACAGGCACAGAAGCGGACGCTGATAGAATATGCACCGAACTGTACTGCCGCAGAGGATTACAACAGGCTTGCCGATGAGCTGACAGGCTGAAAGGGGTGAATATTATGGCAAGGAATGTTACAAGCAAATTCGGAGTGGCGGATGGTCTGGATTTTTCTTCCGAACAGGGCATAACGAGCATAGCGATAGACAAGCTTATTCCGTACCGCAATCACAGATTCACTTTATATAAGGGTGAGCGTTTGGAGGATATGATTCAGAGCATAAAGAAGAATGGAATTATCACGCCGATAATCGTAAGAACTATGGACAACGGAAAGTATGAGATACTTTCGGGACACAACAGAGTTTACGCCGCAGGGCAGGCTGGAATAACAAGTGTTCCTGCTGTTGTAAAGACTGATTTATCCGATGAAGATGCAGAAATTTATGTTGTAGAAACCAATCTTATTCAAAGGGGCTTCAAGGACTTGAAGATAAGCGAACAGGCATTTGCTGTCGGGCTTCGGTACAGCAAACTTTTTGATGAACGCAAGCTTAAAGGCATCAATGATGAGCTGTATCTGATAGAAAACGGAAAGCCAAAGCCGAAAGACGATGTTCCGGTGGAACATTCGACCACAAGAGAAGCCACGGCGGAGCAGTACGGTATCAGTTCGGCAACAGTTGCAAGGCTTTTGAGGGTGGACAAGCTTATTGACGAGTTCAAGGAGCTTGTGGACAAGGAAAACATCAAGCTGCGTTCTGCCGTTGATATTTCCTTTATGACAGAGGAACAGCAGAAGCTAACATATTCGGTTATGGTGAAACTAAATGTGTCTGTTATTGATATGAAAACGGCGAAACAGCTTCGTGAAATATCGTCCTCATACGCTGTTGTTTCCGAAGAGCTGATAACGGAGGTCCTCACAGGCGAATACGGAAAAGAGGACACCGCACCGAAGGACAAGGGCGAGAAGATAACGCTTCCGACAGCGACATACAAGAGATATTTAAGCAGCTATTCAAAGAAAGAAGCGAATGAGATCATTGAAAAGGCACTTGCTCTTTATTTTGAGCAGACAAACGTATAATGGAGGTAAATCAATATGGAAAACAAGGTTATAGTTCAGGGCAGGGTAATTGAGGTCGCTATGATAAGAAAAACGGGCAGAATGCTTGATTGGTATGGTGTGAAGATAAGGACAGCGGACGGTTCGGAGGTTACTGTTGAGTGCGAAGCGAGTGAGCTTGACAAAAGGCTGTTTCCCGATATGAAGATAACGGTTCTTGCTTACCGTACCGACAAGGGTGAGGACGGTGAGCCTGCGGATCGCATAGTGGCTAAAACGCTGAATTATTGATATTTATGAAATTAGCTGAGTATTATGTTCCGGTGGATCATAATACTCAGTATAATTTGTCGAAAAGGGCAGCCAATGATTATTTTTCGACAATAAGCTATTTACTTCTGCAAAATATTATGTTACAATTAATGGTATAGCCATAATTTGTAAGTGCGGTAAGGGGAGTTGTTTATGATAATGGCTGCAATATGTGATGATGAAAATAATGTATGCAGTGCAATAGAAAAAATGCTTTTCAAGGCAGCAATGCAGCTTAACCTACAGATCCAAACTGATGTATATTATAGCGGTGAAAGACTGTGCGAGCGTCTTGAAGCAGGAGAATATTATGATATAATTTTTCTGGATATAGAACTGGAATCCCAAAATGGTGTTGAGGTTGGTCATTTTATTCGCAATAAGCTTGTAAATGATGCTGTTCAAATCGCATATATTTCCGGCAAAACTCATTATGCAATGGAACTTTTTAAGATAAGCCCTATTGATTTCCTCGTTAAGCCTGTGGAATATGAGCAATTATATGATGTTGTGTGCAAGCTGGTAAGGATCAAAAAAATATATGCCGACACATTCAGCTATAAGATAGGCTACGATACATACAATGAAAAAGTACAAAATATTCTTTACTTTGAAAGCAGAGACCGAAAGGTTGCAATAGTTACATTTAAAAAAACGGTTGAGTTTTACGGTTCATTGGATGACATATATCAGCAGCTTAAAAATTTGGGGTTTGTCATTATACATCGCTCATATCTTATAAATTATAACAATGTAAGATCGTTTAAATATGACAGCGTGACAATGCTTAACGACAAAACATTGCAAATATCTCAGTCCAAAAGAAAGTATCTCCGTGATCTTCAGATCAGTCTTGAAATGAAAGAAAACAGGAGTCTCTGAGGAAAGTGTAAAATATCAGTGATAAGTTTACGGGAAGGAGGAATATTAAAATGTCACCTGTAATAACCAATATTATTTATATTATAATCAACTGTTTTACAGCATTTACTATACACCGCTTTATGAGCGTATTTTTTGAAGAACGGAACTGCCAAAAATGGCAGTTAACAGCGGCATATTTTTTTTATCCGCTTATTACATCGACCGTATATTTAGAGCCTGTTCACATTAAAGTATTGCAATTTTTGTGAAAACATATTATAA
>CALANW010000051.1 GCA_937926145.1 uncultured Ruminococcus sp.
GAATTCATTGTTTTATGCTCATTTCCCACAGCTGTTCAAATGTTGTCGGCTTGAAACGCTTATCGCTTTCGCTCTGCGCATTTCACGCCGAGGACAGTTTGTTTTGGGAAAACAGATCGGCGCAATTCACATTTTTAGGTTCACAAAATTTATTTCTCATATTTTGTTTCCCTCTTTTGATGTGAATTGCGCCTTTTTAGCTGTTGTTGATTACGCTTTTGCAGCAAGCTTTTAGCTGTTAGTTTAGGGAGTTTCGCTCTTGCGAGAGCGACAAGGTGGCTCTGCCCCCCTTGACCCCTGCCACCCTTTGAACAAAGCGAAATTCTTGCAGAATTAACGTAAACTTCATTTAGCTTCGCAGGTCTAATACAAACATCAGCTCTGCAAATAATTTACGCATTACGCATTACGAATTACGCATTAAACGTCCTGTTCCGGAAAGCTTACCGTTATTGTTGTGCCGACATTTTCTTCGCTTTCAAGCTTTATATCCGCACCGTGGTAGATAGCACCGTGCTTTACTATCGAAAGTCCAAGACCCGTGCCGCCGAGTGCTTTTGAACGGCTCGAATCCACGCGGTAGAAGCGCTCGAAAACTCTGTCCTGTGCCGAAACGGGTATTCCGAAGCCGCTGTCCTTTACGCTCAGGAGCGTTCTGCCGTTTTCTTTTCGGATATTTATATCGACAGTTCCGTTCTGGCGGTTATATTTCACTGCGTTGTCGCAGAGGTTGAAGATCATCTCGTCAAGTATCTTTCTTACGCCGAAAAATACCGCGTGTTCGCCCGTAACGCTCACTTTCAGCCCTGCTTTGTCGGAAACAGGCTTTATCCGCCTTGCTATCTCTTCCGAAAGCTCATAAAGGTCGATGTTCTCACGCTCATATTCAACGCTTCCGTCGTCAAGGCGCGAAATTTTTATGATATCGTTGACGAGGGTTATAAGTCTTTGCGCTTCGTCATAAATCGACTTGGAGAAATCGACAACGGTATCATCGGGCGTTCCGCCGCTCATCATAAGCTCGGCGAAGCCTGAAATGGAGGTGAGAGGGGTTTTCAGTTCGTGTGAAACATTCGAGGTGAACTCTCTTCTCAGGCGCTCACGCTCGGAGCGCTCGGTCACATCGAGGATAACAATGACAGCGCCGATTATCTTGCTCTCGTCAAAGACCGGATTCGATATCAGTCTGTATATCTTTTCGCCGATGCGTATCTCGGATTCGGCAGGGTTTCCCTTTACCGCCTTTTCCGCAACGTCGCAGAATTCCGTGAGAACGCTGCCTGCGTCCTTTTCGATGCCGAGAATCCTTGAAGCCGCCGTGTTGTATGTGAGAACGCTGGTGTTCGTGTCGGTGACAACGAAACCCTCGCTCATATTCTCGGTGATAAGTCGGAACTCTTCCTTGCTTCGCTGTGCGTCGCGGAGCTGTTTCTGTATCGTTTCATGCTGTGCGGAAAGCTTGTCCGTGAGCGGTGCAAGCTCGGGATAGGGCGCTTTCGCAGGGTTTTCCGCGTCTATTTCATTTATCGGCTTGATGATGCTCTTTGAAACGATGAATGACAGTATTCCCGAAAAGATGAGCGCCGCAAAGAACACCGTCACGGCAGGAATGACTAGCGCCCTCAGCATAGCCGCAATGACGTTCTGCTCCGCCGAGATGCGGATAACACTGCCGTTATCAAGGCTCACCGCATAGTATATCGTCTTTGTCATAAACGTGTCGGACTCTCTGACCGAGCTGCCCTCGCCTTTTTCAACTGCCGCCTTTACCTCTTCACGTCCGGCATGATTCTCCATTGAGGACGGGTCGGCTTTCGTATCGAAAATAACATTGCCGTCACTGCCGATGAGCGTGATGCGCCTGTCCTGCTTGTCAAACGTATAAAGACAACCCTCGCCGTATTCTTCGGCTGTCGCCGCGATAAAGTGTGCTTCTGTGGAAAGCTCGTCCGTCAGTTCTTTCTCGAAAACATCGGTGAGTATGCCGAAGATAAGACCTATCACAAGCACAAGCACCATACACGAGGCGAGCAGCTCCGTGAGAAATATCTTTTTAGTCATCGGACGCTTCCTCTCCGCCTATTCGGTAGCCGACATTTTTTATGGTCTTGATAAGCGCGCCGTTTTCGCCGAGTTTTACACGGAGCTTTCTTATATGAACATCGAGCGTTCTCGAATCCTCGTAATATTCACCCCAGATATCGGTCAGAAGCTTCTCGCGCGAAACAACGCTGCCGTTCGCTTTCATCAGCGCCGCAAGCAGGCTGTATTCCTTGAATGAGAGTGTGACTTCCTCGCCGTCCGAACGGACGATGTGCTTTTTGTCGTCAAGTGTTATTCCGCCGCTTCGGAGCAATGACTTATCCTCAGTCGGCTCTTTGGACGAACGCCGCAGAAGTGCGCGCACTCTTGCCGAAAGCTCGGTCATTCCGAACGGCTTTGCGAGATAATCGTCCGCACCGCTGTCAAGACCCGTCACCTTGTCGAATTCGCTGCTCTTGGCGGTGAGCATTATGACGGGGACGCTGCTGCCGCCGTCACGGATTTTTTTCAATATGGTAAGTCCGTCCTCTTCGGGGAGCATTATATCAAGAATGAGAAGCTGCGGCTCGGCTTTTTTGAATTCAGCCCAGAACTCGCTCGGCAGTGCGAAGCCTTTTGCTTCATAGCCGTCCTTTGTCAATGCATAGCACACAAGCTTGCGGATATTGTCATCGTCTTCAAGCAGATAGATCAATTCATTTTCCTCCATATAATCGGGAAAAAGCCGATCGAAATACGGTTTCCGATCAGCGTTTTCTTATAATGTGTTTACTTAATTTTACCACACTTGACGGCGTTTGGCAAGAAAAACATTAACCGAAACGTCCTCCGATGTAATTTGCCGTACGCTCATCATTAGGCGATTCAAAGATAGTTTTCGTGTCGCCGTATTCAACAGCTTCGCCGAGCAGGAAGAATGCCGTCTTGTCGGCGATTCGAGCCGCCTGCTGCATATTGTGCGTTACTGTTACGATAGTGTATTTCTCGCGAAGCTCCATTGCAAGCTCTTCGATCTTCAGTGTCGAGATAGGGTCGAGCGCGGAAGTCGGCTCGTCCATAAGCAGGACTTCGGGTTCAACTGCGATAGCTCTTGCGATGCAAAGACGCTGCTGCTGACCGCCGCTCATTCCGAGTGCGGATTTTTTCAGTCTGTCTTTACATTCGTCCCAGATAGCCGCGCCTTTGAGCGACTTTTCAACGATCTCGTCAAGCTTTGCCTTTGAACGGATACCGTGTATTCTCGGACCGTAAGCAACGTTGTCATAAATGCTCATCGGGAACGGGTTCGGCTTCTGGAACACCATTCCGACACGGCGGCGGAGCTTTGTCACGTCCATATCGCCGTAGATATCCTCGTTTTCGAGTGTGATGTTTCCCTCGATCCTACAGCCGTCAACAAGGTCGTTCATTCGGTTAAGACAGCGGAGAAATGTTGATTTTCCGCAGCCCGAAGGTCCGATAAGTGCGGTGATGCGGTTTCTCGGGAGCTTTATGCTGATATTTTTGAGTGCGTGATTATTTCCATACCACAAATTTAAATTTTCAGCGGTAATAATTGATTCATTAGCCATAAATTAACCTCATTATGAGCGCTCGGCGAAATGCTTCTGCGCATACTTTGCTCCGAAATTGAGCAACAGTGTGAGTATAAGAAGGATCGCAGCGACAGCGAAAGCTGTGTCGAATTCGCCTCGCTCCTTTGCATACATATAAAGTGAAACTGTGAGCGTTGAGCCTGCGTTGCCGCTCGAAGCAGCCTGTGCAAAGCCGTAGATCTCGTTTGCCATACCTGCCGTGAAGAACAACGCAGCCGATTCGCCCGTAATTCTGCCGACAGCAAGGATAACACCCGTGATGATACCGTCAACAGCGCTTGGAAGTACGACTGTGCGGAGCATTCTCCACTTGCCCGAACCAAGTGCGAGTGCGCCCTCACGGTAGCTCTGAGGAACAGCTTTAAGGCTTTCCTCCGTAGTTCTCATTATTGTGGGGAGTGTCATAATAACGAGCGTCATAGCGCCTGCGATAAGGCTTGTGCCGAATCCGCAGAACTGAACGAATATCAGCATTCCGACAAGTCCGTAGATTATCGACGGAATACCCGAAAGCGTTTCCGCTGCAAGTCCGATAAGACCCGTCAGCTTCTTGTTTTTCGCATACTCGTTAAGATATACCGCTGCACCGATGCCGAGCGGGATAACGATTATCATTGTGAAGAATATAATATAAAGCGTATTTAAAATGTTCGGGAGGATTCCTATCGTTCCCGTCAAAAGGCTCGGCTTTTCGGTCAGGAACTGCAATGTTATATGCGGCAGTCCTTTTACAAGCACTACTATTGCAATTGCCGCAGCCAGAACGCACACGATAGCAGCCGATACATATATAGACGCTTTCAGCGCTCCGCTTTTTACTCTGCGGACAGCAGTATTTCTATCATTCATCTTAATTCTTTCCCTTTCGTGTAAGAAGGTTCAGCACAAGATTTATTGCGAGGATAAACACGAACAGCACAAGTGCAACGGAGAAAAGCGCTTCTCTGTGAAGTCCCGAAGAATAGGACATTTCACTTGCAACAGCCGTTGTAAGGAAACGAACGCTGCCGAAAAGCTTAGGCATATTCGGAACGTTGCCCGAAACCATCATTACAGCCATTGCTTCGCCGACCGCTCTGCCTATACCGAGGACAACTGCGGCAGAGATACCGCTCTTTGCGGCAGGAAGAATAACCTTAAAAATAGTTTCTGTCTTGTCTGCGCCGAGTGCAAGCGAACCCTCTGTGTACTCGTGAGGAACAGCTCTTATTGCACTTGCCGAAACGGAGATAACGGACGGAAGAAGCATTACCGCAAGCACAATAACTGCTGCGAAAAGGCAAGCACCATCAGGAAGTCCGAATGTATTTCTTACCGCAGGAACGATATAGATCATTCCGAGAAGACCATATACGACCGAGGGGATTCCTGCGAGCATCTCAACTGCGGAGGAGAGGAACGAAGCAAGCTTTTCGCCTGCGAACTGTGTGATGAAAACCGCTGTAAGGATACCGAGCGGAACGCTGATAACGACCGCTGCCGCCGTTGCATAGAAGGAGGAGAGTATGAACGGGAGGATCCCATAAGAAGCTTCTGCCGCAGTCGGCTGCCATACCTTTCCGAAGAGGAACTCTTTGAGCCCGATCTCACGGATAGCAGGAACGCCCGAGCTTACGAGAAATGCTGTTATAACAATTACCAGCGCGATAGAAGCCGAACCGCATATCGTGAAGAATCCCGACATTACCTTGTCCGAAGCCTTGGAAAGCGTGCGCAGGACGTTGTCTTTCCTGCGTTCCGCTTCACTTTCGCCGCTGACTGAATTTACTATGACCGATCTTTCCATAAAGAGCCTCACTTAGTTTACTTAGTTGTTGGAACTGCACCTGCAGAAGCAATATATTCATCTGCTTCGCTGCTCGTGCAGAAGTCGAAGAACTTCTGAGCATCATCGGAAAGTGCCTTGCCCTTGACTGTGATGAAGTAGAATGCTCTGCTGATCGGGTAGCTGCCGTCGAGAATAGTATCATTTGTAGGCATTACATTTTCAACGGAAAGTGTCTTTACTGTGTCCTTTACGGAAGCTGTCGAAGCATAGCCGATAGCATTTGGGTTGGAGGAAACTGTCTGGATAACGTCACCCGTTGAGGTAAGTTCCTGAGCATATACGCAGGAATCCTTTGTGCCTGTTACTGATTCAAAGCCATCACGAGTACCCGATGCAGCTTCTCTGCCGATGCAGACGATCGGGTTATCATCGCCGCCGAGTTCGGACCAGTTTGTGATCTTGCCTGTATAGATATCGGCAATATCGGAAACGGAGAGGTTGTCGATCTTGTTTTCGTTGTTTACTATAATAGAGATACCGTCATAAGCGATGATAGTGGAATCATAGGTCTGTGCTTCATCGTCCTTGAGCGCACGGCTGGAAAGTCCGATATCGCATCTGCCCTCGCCTACTGCGGAGATACCTGCGGAAGAACCCGTTGGGTTGTATGTGATCTTAACGTTCTGGTGCTTTTCGGAATAGCTTTCGCTCAAAATTCCGATGACCTTTTCCATTGATGTAGAACCGTCTGTGGAAACTGTGTGTGAAGTTTCTGTGCTGCCGCAGCCAACGAGAAGTGCTGCGGATAAAACTGCTCCGATAATAGCTGTTGTAGCTGTCTTTTTCATAATAGATACCATACCTTTCAAATTATCATATTTTCCTTTTTGGCGTGATTTTATTGTACCGCTTCCAATGTTAATTCCGAAAGCCTAAGTATGTTAAGCCTAAGTAAAACAGCGGCTTTTTATTAAAGATATAATGTTAATAAACCTGAGCGATGCAGTTAACATTGCCAAAAATCGACGTATCTGCGTTGTTCTAATGTAAAATTAGCACTCTCATAATAAGACTGCTAATTTTCTCCGAACATTGACAAACTTATCATAATTTCATCACATAAGGGGGGTATCATATAGACAATGAAAGAAAGGAAATGGTACCAATGGAAAGAACAATAAAGAATATGTAAGGCGATGAGCCGAGCAGAAAAAATCAAAATGTTCATTTCAGGCAAAAAGAAAATATGATCCAAAGGAGAGATCTTTATGTATGGCATCACACCTTTTGAAAAGAAAACTTACGACCTTTTTAATGCATTCCACGATTTTGAAGATAACTTCTTCAACGGAACGGCACTTGCAAGCTGCAAGACCGATATAAAAGATGAGGGCGACAAGTTCGTTCTCGAAGCCGAACTTCCGGGCTTTGAAAAGGAAAACATCAAGCTTGACCTTGACGGCGACAACCTCGTTATCACAGCTGAACACAACACTGAAAACGACGAAAAGGATAAGGACGGCAAGTATATCCGCCGTGAACGTTCCTACGGTTCGTATCAGAGAAGCTTCGATGTAAGCGCTGTCGATGTTGACAAGATCGAAGCCGAGTACAAGAACGGTATCCTTATCCTCGATCTTCCTAAGAAAGCTCCGACAGAACCCGTTACCAAGAGGCTGGAGATCAAATAATCTTTCAAGCGTTCTAGACATTTAAACTAACACAAACAAATCACAATAATTAACGTCACCGGGCAGCAAACTTTAGGTGACACGCAAAGTTGCCTGCGAACTGCCCAAGGGGGCGTCCCCTTCAAGGAGGGATCTTTATGTATGGCATCACACCTTTTGAAAAGAAAACTTACGACCTTTTTAATGCATTCCACGATTTTGAAGATAACTTCTTCAACGGAACGGCACTTGCAAGCTGCAAGACCGATATAAAAGATGAGGGCGACAAGTTCGTTCTCGAAGCCGAACTTCCGGGCTTTGAAAAGGAAAACATCAAGCTTGACCTTGACGGCGACAACCTCGTTATCACAGCTGAACACAACACTGAAAACGACGAAAAGGATAAGGACGGCAAGTATATCCGCCGTGAACGTTCCTACGGTTCGTATCAGAGAAGCTTCGATGTAAGCGCTGTCGATGTTGACAAGATCGAAGCCGAGTATAAGAACGGTATCCTTATCCTCGATCTTCCTAAGAAAGCTCCAACAGAACCCGTTACCAAGAGGCTTGAAATAAAGTAATTTTCTCCCACACTTTCAATACGAAGTGACCCCATAAAATGCGAATCGTCCGCCGCAGTCAGTTCTGCGGCGGACGATTTTTTTATTTTGGCATTTTCAAAAACAATACTCCTATCGAACCTGCTCCGCAGTTGCTCGATATCGTCGCCGAAGCTTTCGCAACGATGACTTCGTCAAAACAGCAGAGCCTTTTAACCTCGGCTTTTACGGCGGCGATCATCTCCACTCCGCAGCCTGCGTGAGTGATAAAGACCCTCTTTCGGTCTATCTCTTTGCTGCGGCTGAGTTCGCTTCGGATATAGCTTCGCACCGATTTGCCGTAATCGCCTATTTCAAGCGTTTTCAGTGCGAGCCGCCCTTTTTTCAGCGCAAGAACAGGGTGAATCAGCATCGCCGAGCAGAGCGTTCTTACCGCTTTTCCCGTAAGTCCGCTGCGGTAAAGATAGTCCGCATTTTTAGCAATGAAGCTTGTCGATATGCATTCGCGGACGCGCGAACACTCCTGAATTATCTCCGAAGCCGAACAGCCGCTGTCGCGCATTTCGACCGCTTTTATTATCATAAACGCCATTCCCGATGAGAACTGCTCTGAATCGATAACGCTGACCCGTCCGCTGTCCCTGCCCATAAACGAGAGCGCCGTCTGCGCGTTGGTGTAGGAATTGCTGAGCCTGTCGCTCAAAGAGATATGTATGATCTCATCGTATTTTTCAAGCTGCTTGCCGAAAAATATCTCATACTCCATAGGCTGAGCCGCGCAGGTCGCAGCCTTTATGCCGCCCTTTTCAAAATATTCGATTATGTTCTGTGAATCGACTTCGTAACCGTCGCGAAAGCGTCCCGTATCGGTCGTGATGTAAAAATACATTATCCCAACATCGTGGATCTCAAAATATTCCTCGGGCAGATCGCAGGCGCAGTCGGAAGTTATCCCTATCCTTTTCATACAAGCACCTCTTTTTTTCGCTCGGGAGCTTCTTTCTGCGGCTCGGCTGTCTTTATGTACCGCTTCGGAAGATAGTTCCGCAGCATTTTGTCAAGCATCGCGACTTCGATAGGCTTCGCGAGGAAATCGTTCATTCCCGCACTGATGAACATTTCCCTTGCGCCGTTGACAGCGTTCGCCGTGAGCGCTATTATCGGCAGTCTGCGGAAACGGTCATCGCTTTGGCTTCGTATTATCTTAGTCGCTTCAACGCCGTCCATATCGGGCATCATATGATCCATAAATACAAGGTCGAAATTTTCGGAGCGAAGCATCTCGATAGCCTTTGCACCGCTTTCCGCAGTAAAAAGCTGCATCCTGTATGGCTTCATAAGCCCTGCCGCCACTTTAAGATTGAGCGCGTTATCATCAACGATAAGTATCCTTGCTTCGGGCGCAGTGAATTTTATCTGCATATTTCGGCTCGGGACGATGTTTTCATTGTTGAACGCCGATACCGCGGATATTGAATAGAACGGCTTGTAAATGCAGTGGATATTGCTCGGCAAAGTCACCGCGCCTGCCCTTTCCTGAACGACATAAACATTTGATGTTTCAGCAAATTCACCGATGAGCTTCGGATTTTCCATATATTTTTCCCTGCTGACGAAAAGGTGGGTTATGCTCCTGCGCTCTGCCGCAGCTTTGAGTTTTTCGGCAGTATCGCAGGTCATTATCTCAACGTGAAGCATATCCTCCATCTTTTCAAGATTTCTCGCAGAGCGCCTGCCCTTGCCATCGGTGTCAAGGAATGCCGCCGCGCAGACATTCTGCGGTTCATTTACGGCAATGAAAGGCTCTCTGTCCTTGACTTTGAGCGGAATGACGAAGCGAAAATCCGAACCAACGCCGTATTCGCTTTTCACGCTTATAAAACCGCCCATCTGGTCGATTATCCTCTTCGATATCGCAAGTCCGAGTCCCGTGCCCTCGATCGAACGGTTTTTCTTTGTGTCGACCCGATAAAAGCTTGTGTAAAGCTTGTCAAGATGCTCTTCGGTGATGCCTATGCCCGTGTCTGCGACCGATACGAACAGATTTATGCCGTATTCCTGCCGCGTTTGTGAAACGGTGAGGGTTATGCTGCCCTTTTCCGTGTATTTTACCGCATTCGTCATAAGATTCACTATGACTTGGCGGATCCGCGCTTCATCACCGATTATTCCCCTCGGGATATTCGGGTCGGCGTTGACGATGATCTCTATATTCTTGCTGCCGCGTCTTGTTTCCGCCATACTTATTGCCGCATTTATGGTCGAAGCGATGTTGAACTCATCGGGAACAAGCTCAAATCTTCCCGAATCTATCTTGGAAAAATCGAGGATATCGTTTATTATCGCAAGCAGGCTTTCCCCTGCCGCGCGGATACAACAGCAGTTCGAGCGAACGTTGTCGCTCAGGTCTTCTTCACGAAGCACAAGCTCACACATTCCGACTATCGCATTCATCGGGGTGCGTATCTCGTGGCTCATATTAGCAAGAAAATCCGCCTTGGAGTGTTCTGCTTTTTTAGCGTCCTGCACACTTTGGATAAGCATTTTTTCGTAGGTATTAAGTCCCTCGATGAAAATATAAAGCACGATGAGCGCCGTTATCATCATAGATATTCTGACAACGAATTTCGTTATCTCCGCACCGTTGGAAAGATTTATGTCCGTCATCGCAACGATGTGGTGCACTACCCCCGACAGTACGAGCATTATGTACCAGAACAGCAGCTTTGTATCTCTGTAAGCGGACAGAACCAACGCGATCTCAATGAACACTGCGACTGAATTATAAATGCTCTCCTCCATGATACTGCAGGTAAAAACATTGATATAAGACATAAGCATAAGCACGGTCGCCTGCGCCTTTATCGGAACATTCGGGTGAAAGGTCATCACCGTTGCACCGCAGGCGAACACCGCTGCCATAAGGCAAACGCCCATGCACCAGCCTTTGCAGATGCTTATAATGCACATCGCAGCCGAGCAGAGTTCAAAGATGAACCATGCGCAGACCGCCGCCGTTTTCTTGTTAGTCAGAATGTTGCTGTATCTCATTTTATTCTGCCCCTTATGGTAAACCAAAGATATCCTACACGTTTTATGCTATTATTTTAACATATATGACATTAAATGGCAACAATTTTAGAGCAAAATATTTCTAAATATAGATTTTTTGTGACAATTTTATAAAAATACAGATATTAATTTTCCAACTTTTTAATTTTTAGTTTTTATTCGACAAGGTTCGACCAATAAAAAACAGCATCGGAACTTTATAGCCCAATGCTGTTTCAATCTGTTGAAAAAGTATATTGCATTTATGCATATTGACAAAAAAGGATTTTATGACTTGATGCTAAAAGAAGAACCGCCATTCATATCCCGTCGGTGCTAAACGCTCGTCGCTTTGCTCCTCACGTTTATTTGCCGAGGATAGTTGTTCCGAACATAAAGAATAAGCGCAATTCACATTTTTAGGTTTACGAAACTGATATCTCATATTTCGATTTACCTTTTTGATGTGAATTGCGCCTTTGGGTTTGTTACTGATTACGCTTTTGCAGTAAGTTTTGACTGTCAGTTTTGGGTATTTCGCTCTCTGCGAAGAGCGACCAAGGGCTTTGCCCCATATGCACTAACTTAATCTTGCAATTACCCTAAAAATATGGTAAAATAA
>CALANW010000052.1 GCA_937926145.1 uncultured Ruminococcus sp.
CTTCAAGATATTTTATCAGTTTTGAAGGTGAAATATCATCATTGAACATTGAAGCGACCGTGCCGTTGCTTTCAAGGTTTACATAAACTGTGTTTTTGTAGTTCTCTCTGCCAAATTCACGGAGTATAAATGTTTTGCCAACCTGTCTTGCTCCGTTGAGAATAAGTGGCTTTCTTGCAGATGAATTTTTCCATTCAATAAGCTGACCAGTGATCTTTCGCTTCATTCTATCAGTCCTTTCGGGTATAATATAGGTTTTCTTTGAGTTTATTATACCATCTTCTAATAGTTAAGTCAATATTATTATAAAAATATCATAATAATATTGACTCAATGCTATGCATTGACCATTTCAGCATTGCTTTTTATATTCTCGATAATTCTTATAATAAGCTCTCGTTTGGTTGTATCAAACATCTTTATAAAACTAAATGGCTTATCAAAGGGAGGTTTCATAAGAATCTTTACATCATCAATATAACCATTATTTTCAATATGCATAATGATCTTATGGATAAAAGCTATCTGTTTCTGATTAAGTGAACTGTCATTTATGAATTCCGAGAATGCATTCATAGCACTTTCATGATCCAACTTTGCTATTTTTCTCACCAGCAGACCAAACGGCGTATCTCCATATTCACGCTTGTAATCCTCTGAATTACCAAGCTCTTTTGTCAAAATTCTCTCAAGCTCATCATAATCCTGCTGAGCAAGTGGCAAATTGTGATTAAGCTTGTATATTGCAGGATCATTCTTGTGTTCTTCGATATATCTGTTTACCTTTTTACGGTAATCTTCAAAATCATAGGCAGCATCAAGAATATTTCCTTCACTTATAGTTTCAGTCGGATCCGAAAGCTTTGTAAATATCTTTTTCCGTCCTTCGCCATCGTTTAGGAACTGGATAAGATAACGCAGTTCATCTCTTACCTTATCCAATGTAAGTATGCTCATATCATGCCAGAATGCATCTTCCTGAATATCTTTTATAAGTTTAATTTTCTGCTGTACCTGCGGGATATTTGCTCTCTTTTCAAGCATTGCGGCTGTCTGACAAAGTTGATTTTTCATATATGACCTTGTAGGAAGATTATCTGCATATGCGATCATAAATCCATACATAAAGTTATCAAATCGTTTTGCAAATTCATCTTTTTCAATAGATGCAACAAGCGGAGCAATATAATTTTTCAATTCTCCTCTGTCAATTTCGGTCAGCAAATCAAAACTATCAGCCTTTTTGAACTTCTCAACAAATTCTTTTCGCAGATGCACTGAAAAAATGTCATAGGAAAGAGCAGCAATATCTGCATGACATTTATCCGTTAATGATTTTCTGAAAATCTGATACTTATCATCAGCATAGTCACTGTCCTGCATAGAAAAGATCAAATCTACCGTCTTGCAGAAAATACTTTCGGTCAATGACTTTGTTTCAGAAGATTCAAAGCCATTTTTGTTCTGACGAAAAAATTCAAAGTTTCCGCAATAATCGAATATAAGGAATCGACGCTTGTCTGTATATTCACCATCAATTTGATCTATACAGTCGAGATCTCTGCAAAGTCTTGTACCTCTGCCTATCATCTGCCAGAACTTAGTCTTTGAACGAACCTTCTTGAAGAAAACAAGATTAACACATTCCGGAACGTCAATGCCGGTATCCATCATATCAACTGAAACAGCAATAAAGGGCGGTTTTGTTGCTATCTTGAAGTCATCAATTATCGTCTGAGCATAGCTGTCATCACAGGTTACACGCTGCGCAAACATACCGTTATACTTGGGATAAAGCTTGTTGAATCGTTGAACGATATATTCAGCGTGCTCCTTATTCTGTGCAAAGATGATTGTTTTGCCCAGCCTGTCTCCGCCTTCATTTTTTATACCTCGTTCCATCAGATCCTGCAATACCGCATCAACAGTATTTTCATTGAAAACAAATTTATTCAAAGCAGCTGACGGCACAAAATCGGGCATATATCCATCCTCGGTGAAATCGTCCTCATAACGTTCCTTATCTTCATCGGGAAGATCGTCGTATGTTATGCCTTCATCAAGGAACTTTGTTTTCACCTCATAGTTATAGTACGGCACAAGAACATGATCGGTATAAACCGCTGTCTCGTAATCATACGCATAAGTCGGCACACCATTCTCGACTTCAAAGAAATCATAGGTATTTCTGTCCACATCTGTTTTGGGTGTAGCTGTAAGCCCGACGGTTATTGCATCAAAATATTCAAAGATTGCTCTGTATTTCTTGAAAATGCTTCTGTGGCTTTCGTCTGTGATGATAAGATCGAAATGTGCAGGGGAAAACAAGAGTATTCCGTCTTTAGTCTTGGTGCTGTCGATTGAATTGAGGATTGTAGGATATGTCGAAAAAACTATTCTTGCGTTTCTTTCGTCCTTATTGCTGCAAAGATTACAGAGTGACATATCAGGCAGATAATTTTTAAAATCATCTCTTGCCTGTTTTACGAGTGCAGTCCTGTCAGCAAGGAACAAAATGTTTGTGAGATATCCGCCTCGGCTGAGAACATCAGTCAGACTGGCAGCCGTCCTCGTTTTTCCGGTACCCGTTGCCATAACAAGGAGAGCTTTTCGGAAACCTTGTTCAATGTGATCACATACCGCACGGATAGCTTCTTTCTGATAATATCTGTCTGTTATCTTATCGCTTATTTCAATAGTATTGAGCTTTTTGCGTATATCTCTGCGTCCTATGAGCTTTTCAAGGTCGGATTTGGTGAAAAATCCGCTGACTTTTCTCTGAGGTGAAGAAAGATCGTCCCAGAAATATGTATCAAAACCATTGGAAGTGAACATCATCGGCCGTCTGCCAAACTTTCTTTCAAGGCAATCAGCATACAGACAAGCCTGCTTCCTGCCATTGTTTGCATCTTTTCCCGTGCGTTTCGCTTCAATAACAGCAAGGGGCAAACCATCTTTTCCGAAAAGTACATAATCGGCATAGCCTTTCTGTCCAAGCACACCGTTCATATCATCGACTTCGTATTCTTCAACAACATCTTTATCCACGCCGTCAAATTTCCAGCCCATAAATTTAAGATCAACGTCAATATAGCATTTTCTTGTTTCCCATTCGGAAAGATCCATAGACGAAAAGCTTCGGCTGTCCTGTTTTGTCTGTTTGTCCGCCGTAAGACTTGCTGACATTTCTGTAATTTTCTGCTGAAGTGCCTTTATCTCGCTTTCCTTCTGCTCAATAAGGGATTCCTGTTCTTTTATCTTCTTTGTATCTACATTGACTTTTTCAGCAGGAATAAGCGCTGCATCAAACTTTCTTTCTGCATAATCCGCACCATAACAGTAATCTATCCACTCAATAAACTCAAATAAACCTTCCAATGACATAAGTGCATCAGAATTGCTGACTGATTTTTCGGTGTGCACAGCAAGATTTCCAAGCTTTATAATAAACGGCAGCTTGTTCCATGTGTTCGTATCCACAGCAAAACGAAAAGACATTTCATGAATAAGCGACTGGAGATTGTCTTTATATGGCATTTTTATAGTATTATCCGCAGAGTAAACCCATTTTACAGCAAGCTCCAAAGCCTTTCTGCAGCCTACGGCACACATAGCAGGAGAGGTCGAAAACACCTTTTCGGCTTCTATTGCAGCTTTTGAAAACAGGGCATATTCGGAAATATCGCTTAAAAATTCAAAATTAGTCATAGAATTTTACTCTCCTTATGTTTTTTATCAATAATTGTACGTCAAATTTCGATTTGTCGA
>CALANW010000053.1 GCA_937926145.1 uncultured Ruminococcus sp.
GCGTTTAACTTGATTTGTGAGAATTTATTGGCGGCATTGTACGGTGTTGCCTTAAGAGTTCCGGTGCATACATTAACTCACAACTTAATGAACTCGATTGTATAATCGTTGATGAGGCACATAGACTTGTGGCAAAATCCGGCTTTAAAAGCAATTTGGGCGAAAATCAGATAAAAGAAATTATTAATGCTGCAAAGGTTTTGGTATTCTTTATCGATGAAGCACAAATAGTAACTGCAAAGGATATAGGAAGAATATCAGAAATAAAGAAGTGGGCAAACTTTTATGGATCGGCGGTATTCCACGATGAATCAACGGTTTTGCACTCACAATTTCGCTGTAATGGAAGTGATAGCTATATAAGATTCCTTGAATATATTCTTGGTATGAACTGTAAATCACGTTCTAGTGGGAAAATCGAATATGATTTTAAGCTTTTTGATAATCCTGTGGAGATGAAGAAAGCCTTTTATGAGAAAAATAAATAATAAATCAAGGATGTTAGCCGGATATTGTTATGATTGGATAACTAAAGATGAGCATAATAGAAATTTTGACAGATACGATATCATTCTTCCAAATGGTTTTTGTGCAAAGTGAAATTTTAATGATAGCAGCAAAATATGGGCAATTGATGAGAATAGCTTTGATCAGGTGGGCTGTATACATACCTCGCAAGGTTTGGAATCTGATTATGTAGGAGTTATTATAGGTAAGGATTTAAGATATCAAAATGGAGTTGTAATAACAGATTCTTCTGTACATCCACGAAGAGATGTTAGCTTTAAAGATAGCAGTAATCATAATTGCTCAGCGGAGATGGCTGATTTTCGAGTCTGAATAATAAACTGTGTAAATGCCAATAATAACCACAGAGAAATTTGGAGGTGAATTGATATGAAAAACAGAAATCACGGATTAAGCGAAAAGGAAATGGAACTTGTTCAGCTTTTGATGGCAGACTGCGAAAGCACAGGAGATATTCAGGCAAAGCTGAAAAAGTTGTTTGCAGGAACGATAGAGCAGATGCTTGAAGCTGAGATGGACGAACATCTTGGCTATGAGAAAAACTCTGCTCTCGGCAACAATTCCGGCAACAGCAGAAACGGTTATGGTAAAAAAACTATCACCAGCGATTACGGAGAGTGCGAAATATCCGTACCCCGTGACCGCAACGGTGAATTTGAGCCTAAAGTCATCGAAAAAAGACAGACTCACACAGACGAAATTGAACAGAAAATTCTTACAATGTACGCAAAGGGAATGTCCCAGCGTGATATTGAAGATACCCTAAGAGAAATCTATGGCGCAGAAATTTCTCAGGGACTTGTTTCACGCATAACCGACAAAATTCTTCCTGAGGTAAATGACTGGCAGAACCGTCCTCTCGACAAAATTTACCCCGTCGTTTTCTTTGACGGAATAGTTTTCAACTCACGGAAAGACAACAAGATCATCAGCAAATGCGTGTACTCCGTGCTTGGCATAAATATGGAGGGACAGAAGGAAATTCTGGGCACATGGATATCCGAAAATGAATCCGCAAGCTTCTACGCAAGTATATGCTCAGACCTGAAAAACCGCGGTGTTACGGACATTTTCATAGCCAGCTTCCATTCGGAAGATGATGTCACAGATAATTTAACGGGACTTTGTGATGCAATAAATGCAATATTTCCAAGGACAAAGGACAAAAAATCAGCTCTGTATCGTTCATCAGATCAGAAACAGCTGCAAATTTGTGCCATACAAAGACAGAAAAGCAGTGTGTGCAGACCTCAAGAAGATCTATGGTGCGGTCAATCTTGACGATGCAGAATATGCAAAGGAAGAGTTCCGTGAAAATATGGGAATGGATTTGCAAACAAATCCTAAAGTATCCCAACATCTTAAAATCATGGGACAAAAATTGGTCAGAACTGACTACTTTCTTTGAATACCCGCAAGAGATATATATACAACGAATGCAGTTGAGAGCTACCACAGAATGGTCAGAAAATTCACCAAATCCAAGGCTATTTTTCCGACTGATGATTCGATCAAAAAAATCATTTTTATGAGCGTAAAAGAGATCTCAAAGAAGTGGACAATGCCCGTTCGTGACTGGGGACTTGCGTATTCCCAGCTTGCAATTTTCTTCGATGACAGGTTTGCAGCCTGACGGCTGATGAGGGTTCCACCCAAGCCTTGGAACAAGGCTATACTCCCTTGAGGTTTATCCGCTTTGGGAATATCCGGTGAAGATGAAGAAAAGCAGCAACATTTCTGTCACTGCTCTTCACCGTTTTATTCCGCAGCCTGCGTCGGGTCGCTCCTCAGCGTTGCCATGTTTGGACTGCATCTTTAGTATGGTCAGAATTTTGGCGATTATTGCGTTTACACGGTTTGATTTTCAGAACCGAAAAATTTCCCCTATCGCCTTGCTTTTTCTACTATGGTTTTGCAAACAACGTAAAATCGCCCTTTCCCAATAAGCTCCTCTTGTTTTGGTGGAATTTCTCGTTATAAAGCTTCCTTTTCCGTAAGCTTTTCATATCGTATAAAATTGGTTATAAAAACAACGTCTGCCGATGCCAATGCACAGCCAAGACCCGAATAAAAAAATGCTATGAACACATCGGGGAAGATGCCTGCCGCTCTGAATCCGATGCCTCCGCCCATCATACATGCCATTATCATATATGCTTTAAGGTCAAAGAAATTCCAGAAAGGCTTTTTGTCCTCATAACCCATGATCCTCCCGGTATGTTTTTTGCTCATTTTGAGAAACATCATTCCAAATAAGGCAAATACGATGACCGAAAGCAGAATGAGAAACCATTTCATTTCGATCAGCTGATACGAAAGCACTCCAAGCCTCGCAACGTTAAATCCAGCAATGAGCCAGACTATACCCGCTATCAGCAGCAAGGTTCGTTTTTTTACAAGAAACATTTTCATTCTCCCATTTCCTTTAAATTTTTCAAACATTCCTCCGCATTTCCGCATATCTTGACGAATACGGAACTGCATATGGTCATTTCCTCTTCGGACAATCCTCTGAACAGACTTTCGGCGAATTTTTTCTGTATATCCAAGCCTTCACTGACTATCTCCCGAGCGTTATCAAGCAGAATGATCTCAATATGCTTTTTGTTTCCGGGGCTTGCTTCTCTTTTTATAAGGTGCTTATCTTCAAGCATTTTTAAAGAAGTTGAAACGTGGGATTTGGTCGATTTGCGGATCTTAACAATATCAGCGGCTGTATTGTAATTCGGATCACTGTAAAGAAACATAAGAATATCATATTCCATACGGGTCAGACCGAATTTATCGCACACTGTTTTTGTAAGCTCTTCATAATAGCATGTTATCGTTTTATGTTTATCCCAAAAGAACAAAAGTATATCTCTCCTCTCATAATCGTTCTAAATAGAACGATTATACCATACTTATTTTGTTTTGTCAAGAATAATACTAAAAAAGCTTCGGACATTTTATACTAATCACCAATAAAACTATAGACAAAAAATCATCGCATAATCCATATACGCAAGATTATGCTCGATTTTTTGTATAGTTTTTAATTGGTTCTTAGTATTACATAATGCCGAAGCTTCTTGTATTCTCATTAACTGCTTATTAGGAAACAATAACCGCCGAAATTGCCTTTAAAACGTCACCTATCTCCTTTTCATCATCCGTGGTTATCTGAAGAGTAAGCGGCTTGCTGAGGTCAAGGCTGAATATGCCCATTATTGATTTTGCATCAACAACATATCTGTCAGCTGCAATATCAAAATCACATTCAAACTTAGTGACAGCACTTACAAAATTCTTTACATCATTGATGGTTTCAAGCTTGATAGTAACTTTTTTCATAATATCATCTCCCGATAAGTTCAAGTATTTCTTTCTTTTCAGGCATAACCTTCAATGCCCCTCTGCGTGTGGTGATGATAGCTGCGGCAGCATTGGCAAAGGCAAGAAGTTCTTTCAGATCATTTTCGGTAAGTGCATTTATATCGTGTTCAAGAATAAAATTCAGTGCACTTCCGCAGAAAGTATCTCCTGCACCTGTTGTTTCAATGGTGTCAACATCAAAACCGCCAAATTCCGCCTGCATATCTCCGAAATATGCACGGCTGCCCTTTTTGCCGAGAGTTGCAAAGGCGAGCTTAATATGGTACTTTCCCATAAGCTCCCGTACAGCCTTGTCATAATCGGTGCTGCCCGTCATAAATTCTATCTCATTATCGGAAATTTTCAGAATATCGCACTTTGACAAGCCGTATTCAATTTCCTTTTTTGCATTATCAAGCGAATCCCACAAAGGCGGGCGAAGATTAGGGTCAAAGGAAATGAGCGCACCGCTTTCCTTTGCAATATCTACCCCATATCGTGTAGCTTCACGCACTCCCTCATGTGTAGATGAAAGTGTTCCAAAGTGAAATATTTTTGCGGAGCTTACTATATCAACATCAATTTCATCTTTTCTGAACATCATATCCGCACCGGGATCACGAACAAAGCTGAACTCTCTGTCACCGTCCGGAAGTGTATGCACAAAAGCCATAGTTGTGGAAACACTTTTATCCGAAACAAGACCTGTCACATCAATTCCTGCGGCTTTTACGGTTTCTGTAAGCTGACTTCCGAACATATCGCTGCCCACTTTTCCGATAAACGCAGTTTTCTTTCCGAGCTTTTGAAGCATTGCCAGAACATTGCAGGGCGCACCGCCGGGGTTTGCTTCAAATATGGGATTTCCCTGTGAACTTATACCGTTTTCGGTAAAATCTATCAGTAATTCTCCTAATGCAACCACGTCAAATTTTTTCATATTTGCCCTCCATCAGACAGTGTATATATAAATCGGTAAAATGCTTGTCTGCCGGTTGAGTTCCTTTTAAATACGCCTGCGTCAAGCAAAACCTGTTCAAAAACCTTGCCAATCTCTTTGCAAATGATATCCGAGACATTTTCCTTTGAAATATCAGGATTGTTATGTGCTATTTCTTTTGCCCATTCAGCATGACTAACCGTCAGCGGATCATCATTTAAGTCTTTCCCGGACAAAAGTGCTTCTTTCACAGCAATCATTACTTCTCTTACAGATAACGCCTTCATTATGAAATGATACTACTGCAATTATATCAAGATCTACAGCTGCAGCAAGGACGCAGCCATGCTGGTGATCTGCATGATTACCGCCTATTTCTGTTCGCCCGGGTGCGGAAAACACACTGATCTCTTCACGATTCGGAAAATATTCGTGAAATTTTTCCAACGCATAAGCATATCGCTTCTTCTGACGTGCGATCGTTTCTGCACAACTGCCGTAAAGCTCTGTCATAACATTGTCAAAACAGTCCTCATTAAGCATTTCAAGAAATCTATGATATATCATAAGGTATTCTCCTATTACGCTTCTGATATAAAGTGCATTTCAATAGACGCATAATCTCCCCATGATTTAGGAAGTAAAATACCTCCGTTCATCAAAGCACTGCCTTTATACACCTCTCCGTTCTCCGCAAGGCGATAATTGGTATCGGGCAAAAGTCCCCGCAGCTTAACAAGATACTGTGTGCGGTTAGGCTCGGTGCGGAAAATTACACCGTGAACAAGCACTTCCTTTTTGTCCTCGGAAACAAATCCCCACATGGCATATTTATCATTCAAAGAGTCACTCAGACGGTAATAAAGCCCGTTGTGAATAAGGGGACCGTCCTTTTTGAAGCGTACTATCTGCTCCTTGACCTCCTGCTTTTCATCATGGGAAAGCGTGTTCAGATCAAGCTCATAGCCGAAGCTGCCTGCCATAGCAGTAACGGCTCTTGTTTCTATAGGCGTAATCCTGCCCGTCTGGTGATTCGGCACTGCGGAAACGTGAGAACCAATCGCAGACACGGGATAGAAGAATGATGTTCCGTACTGTATCTTTGTCCGCTCAAAAGCGTCCGTATCATCGCTGCACCATATCTGCGGACAATAGTAAAGCATACCTGCGTCAAACCGTCCGCCGCCACCGCTGCAGCCCTCAAAAAGCACGTCAGGAAAAGCTGTTGTCAGCCGTTCAAGCAGCTCATAAAGTCCGAGAACGTATCTGTGGGGCATTTCGCCTTGATTTTCCGCCGAAAGGCAGGACGTGTACCAATCGCAGATACTGCGGTTCATATCCCATTTTATATAGGAAATATCCGCATTTTTCAGAATGTCACTAATTGCGCCGAAAAGATAGTCCCTGACCTCGGGATTTATCATATCAAGCACCAGCTGATAACGGCTTCTCACAGGATTCCTTGACGGGATTTTTATTGCCCAATCGGGGTGACTGCGGTAAAGATCGCTGTCCTCGGAAACCATTTCGGGTTCAAACCAAAGACCGAATTTCATTCCGAGAGATTTGATTTTTTCCGCAAGCTTTCCAAGACCTCCGTTCAGCTTTTCTTCGCTGACAAACCAGTCACCAAGACCCGAGCAGTCGTCATCTCTCTTACCGAACCAGCCGTCATCAAGTACCAGCATATCAACGCCGAGAGAAGCCGCCTGTTCCGCAATTTTCAGAATTTTTTCCTCGTTAAAATCGAAATATGTTGCCTCCCAATTGTTAATGAGCACGGGACGCTCCGCAAGCTTATACTTTCCTCTGCAAACGTGTTCTCTTATGACCTTGTGGAAATTGTGGGACAGCTTTTCCATACCATTACTGCTGTATGACATTATCACCTCGGGAGTATCAAACACCTCCGACGGCTTCAGCTCCCAGCGAAAAAGCTCGGGGTTTATGCCCATAACAAGCCGCACCTGCTCCATCTGGTCAAGCTGGATTTTTGTCTGGAAGCTGCCGCTATACATAAGTGCCGCACCGATACAGCTGCCCGAGGTTTCAGTGCAGTCAGGGGAGCAAAGCAGCACGGTGGGATTCTGATGATGACTTGATGTTCCCCTTGTGCTGGAGCTTTCCTGTATGCCGTGGCATAATGGCATACGCTCGGTCAGCCGCTCCATAGCGTGTCTGCCGTGAAAATGCACCCACTCCCATTCACCGTGGGGAATATCAAGGCACAGGCTTGCAGCTTTTGTAAGTATAACAGGCTCGTTTGTGTTATTTGCCACAGAAGCGCACCTTGTGATAATATCAAGCTTCGGAAGAACACCGTATCTGAGCGTGACCTCAATATCCGAATATTTATCCTTTAAAACTATCTCCAAGGTTTCCGATTCGGATACATCTGCATAAACTGCGGGAAGTCCTTTTATACTGTATTTGCCCTTGCTTATGCGATAGCTTTTGTATCGCAGGTCAAGAGCGCAGCTGCCGTCTTGATGAACTGCCGCAGCTCCCGTTACACGATAATCTCCCACACCGTCGCAGGCATATTCAAGCGGAAGAGTATCAAGGGAATATGTACGGTCGTTTCCTGCATCATAAATATTTCCCGAAAAGCCCACATCGGGATAGCTTTGCAGATATTCCATATCACAGCCTGTTTTTTCACCGTACCAAAGATGCTTCAAAACGCCGTATTTATCGGCTTTCATCTGATATTCCGTGTTGTCGGTTATAAGCTGAAAAAGTCCTGTTTTTTCATCAACGATAATTGCCATAGTTTATCCCTCTATCTTAAATTCGTAGGTGGTAAGATTTGCGGTAAGCGTAATTTTATCCGAACCGTGCTTTCTAATGATAACAAGCCTGTCGTCGTCCGCATTTACTTCAATATTTCCGTCAAGAGAGAATGCAGGGTGAGTGTTTCTCAGCTCCATAAGCTCTTTCAGCTTCTGCACAACAGGTCTTGACTGCTCATTTTCAACGTCCTCTGCGGTGTAATAATGACGGTTTATGTCACGTCCGTTTTTGGTTCGTTCCATAAGGTCAATGTCATTCTCGCCTGCTAACATTCCTACATAGTACACCTGAGGAATGCCCGGTGCAAAGAACTGAATCGCCCTTGCAAGAAGATATGCGCTGTCGTTATTGCCGAGTGCAGAATAATAAGTGGTATTCACCTGATAAATATCAAGGTTGTTATAGGCTTCGGAGCTGTATATCATCTTCACATTTGCACCCTTTGAATACATCTGATCCTTGACCTTTTCAATCTCCTCATCGGGAAGAAGATCTTTAACGTCAACAATGCCTATGCCGTCATGAGTATCAAGGGTGGTAAACTGCTTCATAGGGCATTTTAAGAGCCATTCTTTGAGATATTTTCCCGTATGATTATAGAGTGCATGGAGCGTGAGGACAGGCAGAGCAAAATCATATATCCAAAAGCCCTTGTCCGCAATTTTCATGGGAATAGTGTAATGCTCATGAATTTCGGGAAGTATCTCCGCACCGCCCTCGGCAGCTATCTTTTCTATATCATAAAGCAGCTCCCATATATCCGGCTCAATGAAAAAGCAGCTTGTGTCGGGCTTTTTTACGGCATATGCAAAAGCGTCAAGCCGTATCACCGAAGCACCTCTGCGGCACATTTCACGGATAGTATCGGCAATGAATTTCTTTGTAGTCTCCGATGTAACATCGAGGTCTATCTGCTCCTCGCAGAAGGTACACCACACCTTTTCGGTAGTGCCGTCCGCAAACTGCGCTTCAATGTAAGGGGCACGGGGCTTTCTCTTGTAGATAAGGTCTGTCTGATGCTGTGTAGGCTCGCCGTTCTCCCAAAAATCCTTGTATCGGATAAACATATCCTTGTATTCCGACTCATCCTTTTTCATGAGGAAATCCTTGAAATAATGCGAGCTTGCGGAGATGTGGTTTACCATAAAATCAAACATAAGGTAATATTCTTTTCCGAGTGCTTCAATATCATCAAATGTGCCGAAAGCTTCATCAACGGTGTCATATCTCATAGGAGCAAATCCTCTGTCCGCCGAGGACGGGAAAAATGGCAGGATATGAACGCCGCCTACTGCTTTTTTGTAATGCTTGTCAAGTACAGCGTGAAGCTCACGGATATTTTTTCCCAAACTGTCAGCATAGGTTATAAGCATAATTTTATTCTGTATCTTCATATTTCGGATTTCCTTTCCTATAGCGTTTTCCCCCGCCGCTTGGCAGGGGAATTTATTGTTATGAGCTATGTGTATCAGCCCTTGACAGCACCGTTTGCAACGCCGCCGATTATCTGCTTCTGACATATGATATAGAATATCACAATAGGCAGAAGTGCAAGCAGATAAGAAGCAAATGCAAGGTTATAATTCGTGCCGAACTGTGTCTGGAAATTAAGCTGTGCAAGAGGAAGTGTAACATTGTCCGAACCCGACATGATTACGAGAGGAGTCATAACGTCGTTCCATGTGCCGAGAGCGGTGAGAACGGCAACTGTTGCGTGCATAGGCTTCATCATGGGGAAGATAATTGTCCAGTATGTTCTCCATGCGGAAGCACCGTCCATGTCAGCGGCTTCTTCCATTGCCATGGGAACGTTCTTCATATAACCGCTGTAAAGCATAACGTTCATCGGCATATAGAAAACTGTGTAGAGGATAACAACGCCCACCATATTGTCAAGTCCGAGGTTTGCAGTCTGCTTTACAAGGGGCATCATAAGGATAGCAAATGGTACGAACATACCGCTTACAATGTAGAAATATATCATCTTAAAACCCTTTTTGCGGTTCATATTTCTTCCGATAGCATAGCCTGCCATGGAGTGGATAACAAGGGAAAGAATGATAGTTGCGGCTGTGATGATAACGCTGTTTCCGAGGGAATGCCAGAAGTCGGTTACACGCATTGCCTCTGCAAAATTATCAAGGCTGAAGCTCTGAGGAAGGCTCAGTGCGCCGTTAATGTCATTTGTCATTTCCGAAGGAGATTTGAATGCGATAATGATAGTCATATACAGGGGGAAAAGTATGGTAACGCAGCCGAGAACAAGCAGTATAGTAATAAGAATGCTTGACTTTCCACCCTTGTCATTCTTTATTTCATCGGCTGATTTCACTTTTGCTTCAATAGGCTGAGGGACAAAGCTTCTTTTCAATGAACTCATAACTGCTCCTCCTTTTTATTGGTAACTGCCATCTGGAAAATGGAGATAGTAACGATTACTACAAAGAATATCACTGCATTTGCGCTCTGGAATCCAAACTGTCCGCCGTCCATACCGTTTTTGTAGATAAGGTAGGAAATGGATTCGGTGCTCTGAGCGGGGCCGCCCTTTGTGAGAGCCATGATCTGGTCGAATACCATAAGCATATTCTTTGTGCTGAGAATAAGATTTGTGGAAACGAAGGGCATAAGCATTGGAAGTGTAAGATCCTTGAAGGTCTGCCAACGGCTTGCGCCGTCGATCATTCCGGCTTCGTAAATATCTGCGGGAATTGTCTGCAAGCCTGAAATATAAATGATAGTGTTCATTGCAACTGCCTGCCATACGCCGACAATAAGCACGCCTATCCAAGCATATTTTTCGCTGGCAAGTATGCTGTTTTCAAGAAAACCGAGGTGGAGAGCCGAACCTATTGCAGGAATTATGTAAGTAAAAATAAAGCTGAAAATATAGCCGATGATAAGTCCGCCAAGAATATTGGGAAGGAAGTACACGCCTCTCAGCAGGCTCTTGCATTTAATCTTGCTGTTAAGTCCGAGAGCAAGCAGCAGGCTCAGCAAATTTACAAGTATGGTTCCTGCTATCGCATATTTGAATGTGAACAGATAGGAATTTCCCACTCTTGAGTCGGTGAAAAGGTCGATGTAGTTTCTAAGTCCCACAAACTCGTAGCTGCCGTAGCCTCTGTAATTCGTAAAGCTGTACATTGCACCCGTAATAAGGGGAATTGTATTGAATGCCACAAACAGGAGAAGTGCGGGGATAACCATTAAAATATAGGTTTTCTGTCGGTCTGACATTTTTTTTGACTTTCTCATTTCTGCCCCTCCTCATACTTTTTAACTTTTGTTATGAGATCTCTGTTGTATCTTACCCAATCGGTGTCGAAGCGGTCGAGAAATGTATCTGCGGAGTTTGCACTTGAATCCATAAGATAGGTCTGGATAAGTGCATCAACGCTCATTTCGCTGGGATAATGGTGGTCGTGGTAGTCGGACATTCTATTATCCTTTATATACTGTTCCATTCCATTCAGGAAAACGGGAAGTGCAAAATCGCCTTCCTTGCAGGGAATGCCGCCCTGATCATCAAGGTATATCTGAACGGTTTCGTCCTCTAACAGGAATCTCAGCACCTCATAAGCCGCTTCCTTGTTTTTGGACTCCTTCATTACGGAGAACTGCAGGTCGATTCCCGAATTAAGTACATTATCCGCTTCATTTTCATTTGCGGGAAACGGGAAGGAATCAATATTCATATCGGGATTTACGGAAAGTATCTGCGGAACGGCATAGCTGCCTATGGGATACATTGCGGATTCGCCTCTTGCGAAGGCTGTGCAGGCATCGTTGTAGCTGTATGCGTAAGGGTTAGGCTCTGCGTAATCAAGCAGTACCTTTATCTTGTCGGCAACCTCTCTGTATTCCGCCTTGAAGGTCGTATCACCCAAATTCACCCGGCTGCATACATCTGCGGGGGCAAGTCCCACTGCAAGAGCGTTCCATGGTGCAAGACAGGTCCATGTGTCCTTGTAGCCGAAGTAAAGAGGATTTGTGCCTGTCGCCTTAATGGTTTCGCACAGCTCTGTAAATTCGCTCCATGTCTGCGGTATTTCCCAGCCGTTTGCATCGAACATATCCTTGTTGTAGAGAATGCCTGCGGCGTTTGCGGCATAGGGTACAGCGTAAATTCCCTCCTGCGGAATGAACTCCAGATCCTTGTCTATCTGCAGATAAGCAGGCTTTATAGTGTTCACAACATCAAGATCGGAAATATCCGCAAAAAGCTCTGCGTCAAGAAAGTTTGAGTAGTTTATATCTCCGCCTATTCCCACAATGTCGGGATAATCCTCTCTGATAAGCCTTGTTTTCAGGACTGTCATTGCCTCGTTGGGAGATTCAATGTCAAGGTGAATATCATCGTGAGCAGCATTGAACCTTTCCTCTATTTTCTCGAAAGCCTTTACAGCCTCGGGCTTGTACTGGATCATAGTGATGTGTACTTTTCCGTCGGAACTTTCGCCCGAAGCGCAGCCCTGCAAAAGAAGCGTTGACGAAAATGCCGCAAGCATTAGCAGTGATTTTGCCATTTTTGCTTTATTCATATGTTTGTCCTCCTTTATTATCATTGATGCCGTAACTGTTATTCTGATATAAGTATATCATACCATTATGCGTTCTGTAAATTGCAATAATCAAGCAGTTTTATACCAATATGTCACTTTTTTTGTGATATATAGCATATATATTGCATTTCGGTATATTCTGTGATATAATAATAAAAATCCACTGCAAATCGAAAGAAATATGTAAATGTTTACAAGGAGGACATAGTATGAATGACCTGTTGTTTTCTGTATTTCCCAGCGAAAACTTTGTAGACCTGAGCCTTTTCCAATGCGGACGTGAGAAATGTTCTCCAGCTCATTCCTTCGGACCTGCGGCAAGAAATCACTATCTTTTTCATTATGTCATATCGGGAACGGGACGGCTGTTTGCATATGACAAAAAAGGTGAAACCAAGGAATACTCCATAAAAAGTATGCAGGGCTTTATGATATTACCCGATCAGATAACAACATATGTTGCCGACAAGGATATGCCGTGGGAATACGTCTGGATAGAGTTTGACGGACTTCGTGCAAAGGCTGTTGTCGAAACTGCAGGATTTTCATGGGACCAGCCTGTTTACAAGGCTCGGTCAAAGGAACTGCGGGACGAAATGATGAAGGAGATGAACTACATTGCCGAAAACGGCAGCTCATCTCCCTTTCATCTTATAGGACATCTTTATTTGTTTTTGGATTATCTTACCCGTTCAACCGAGGGGATAAATGTGCATCACAGCAGCAAGCTCCGTGATTTTTATATTCACGAAGCGCTTGTATTTATCGAGCATAATTTTCAGAATGATATTTCCGTTGAGGATATCGCCGATGTATGCGGACTAAACAGAAGCTATTTCGGAAAAATATTCAAGGAGGCAATAGGAAAATCCCCCCAGGAATTTCTGCTGAGCTATCGTATGATAAAAGCCACAGAGCTTTTAAAGCTGACGAAGCTTTCCGTCGGAGATATAAGCTCCGCCGTGGGATATGACAATCAGCTTCATTTTTCAAGAGCGTTCAAAAGTATTTACGGAGTTTCACCCAAAAAATGGCGGACAGAACAGATACTTAATGAATAATTTTTACGGAAGCATCAACAAAAGTTTACATTTTACTTTGCGATTTTGCTTGCTTTTAGCACGCTGTTGTTTTATACTATTATTATATATGCTGGTTGCTTTGGGCTTGTTTTTTGTGTAATATTACATATTTGGGCTTTTGATTTGTATTAAAATATGACAACATTCAAGTCACTTTCCCCAACAGGTTCCCTAAGAACCAATTAAAAACTATACAAAAAATCGAGCATAATCTTGCGTATATGGATTATGCGAAGACTTTTTGTCTATAGTTTTATTGGTTCTTAGTATTATATCACATTCTCACTTCGCTGTCAAAGAATTTCTCCTGAAATTCCACTTGCCTGTAAATTTCCTTTTTGGTAAAGCTCATGCCTTCGGGAGCAGCCACCCACTTTTCTTCCATGTCATCAAAGCGGTGGATAATGGCAATGATCCTGCCCGTAAACTCGCTGAGAGGCTTGTCAGCGCCCAGCACATATACGTCCTGCTCTTCGCCGTCAGGAGCAATTATGCCATCGGCATAGCCGTAGTTTACGGGATAAACATAGCCGTGCTTCGGGTGACGGCTGCCCATGGGGCGGTCGATCTTTACGTTTACCGTCCTGCCGATGATGTCATATTTCAGGCTCTTGCGGTAAACCCTCGAAATTTCTCCCGAGACGGACTGCATTTCCTCAAAAAACTCATAGCCGTATTTTTCATACAGCCCCACATGGTCAGTGGAGATATAGACGAACTCCCTGCCCACGCTCCGAGCCGTTTCCTCCGCATAGCTCAGCAGATAGCCTGCAAGCCGCTTTCCACGATACTTGGGGAACGTATATACAAAGCCTATCCACGGCGAAAGCTCTGTGGGCTGAATGTCGTCCTTTTCCGCAAGGGTGCAGAAAGCCATAAGTTTTTCGCCCTCGGTAAGCATAAGCACCCGTGTATTTTCACCGCAGAGGGCTTTCAGGCTGCCGTCACGGAGAAGCTCATACAGATATTGTCCCGCTCCCCAGTCCGACTGCTTTATTTGTGAAAGATAGCTGCCCTGGTCGCCACAGCTGTAGTATTCGATGATCTTCATGTTGACTCCTTTAAATGGTTGTAATACTAATCTTCAATCAACCTACAGACAAATCCTCGGCTGAAATAAGCCCATTCTTCGTCAAGCTCCCTTGCCGGGCGGCAAGCCCGCCTGCGGTCACTTTCCTAGACTGGTCTTATTTCATCTGTCGGCTTTGCCTATAGAACGATTGAAGATTAGTATAAGAGTTTTTCAAAGGAACATCGGAGACTGGGCGTGCGTTCTTTACTTAGCGATCCACTCTTTTATAGCCGCCGAAAGCCGCTTGTCAATATCTTTTCTTGTTGCCTCGCACTCGTTGGGATATTCCTTTGCTGCCCTGAATACAAATTTGAGCACAAATTTAAGTCCTACGGGAAGAGCTGTTCTGAGCAGGGATTCGGGAAGAACAAAATGAGTTCCGTGCTCATAAACGATCGCCTCATAGTCGCAGCTGTGAGGGTGTTCCTGCAGTCTTTTATCCATACGGCGGATATATTTTCCCGTCTCCCAGAAGCTGTCGTCCTCTGCTCCGATAAGGATAAGCTTGCCCTTAATGTTCTCGACCTTTATCATCTCTTCTTCGGTGTGCTCTCTTGCCTTTTCAGAGTCGATAAACAGTTTTGTGCTGCGTGTTACATCGCCCGAACCCTTGGTTTCCTCTTCTATTATGCGATAATATTCGGGGTGCTGATAAACGAAGGGCATATAAGCAATAGGCTTGCCTTCCCATGAAAGGGTGGACGCATTTGGAATGGGCCATTCCTTGCAGCCGTCCTTTTTGCCCTGTTCAAATCCCTGCCAGATGAAATCACTGGGAGTAAGTCCGAAGGTCAGCGTAATGTCGGGATAGTATGAAGCCGCAGCTATGGAATCCATTCCCGCAGTGCTCATTCCCATTATGCCTATCTTTTTGTTGCCGTTGTTTTTGAGCCATTTGATAGCTGTTCCAATCCTCTCCAGAGGATAGTTCACATGGCTGTAGTTTTTTACATCAGGCGACATACACATAACATTTACACCATTTTTATGCAGCCATTTAGCGCCGCATTTTGCCATGTAATCATTAGGGTCGTCACCGAACAGTCCTATCACCGCATTATCCGCACCGTTGGGATTTATATAATATGTACCGTAAAATCCGTCATTGCTGTTTGAAAAAGTTATTTTCTTCATAATGCACTCCGATCTGAAAGTCATTATTAGCTAATGCTTACTGCTTTCAGCGGATATTATAGCATAAAAAATTCTGCAAGTCAAATAAGTTTGACTGCTATTACAATTATACAGCCTGTCAGTAGGGATAATCAAATATCCCGCACCCGGGGGCAAGCAGCTCACGGCGTTTTCTGAATGCGTCAAGAACAGGTCTGTCCATGTATGGCGCAATGCGCAGAACGTGATAGATCTCTTCGCCTTTTATGCGCAGCTTGATGTTAAAGCGCTGTACTGTCATGCCCGAGACCTCATCGGTCTCAATGTAAGGCCCCACATAAACTATGTCGCTGTTTCTGAAAACAAACTGATTTGCGCCAATATCGCAGTAGATGGTGAAAATATCTCCCACATTCAGCATACACATTTCGCCTCGGAATATCTCGCCCTTGTAATAATCTGCGTTGAACTCATCACGGGAGCAGCCGCATTTGTCTATAAGCGCTGTGAGCCTGTCAAGATGAGCTGTTTTTCCCACTGTCAGAGCATTGGGAGCAAGCTCCCTTTCAATAAGCTGCTTTGGGTCATTTTCCCCACGGTGAAAGGCATATGCCTCACGCACCTTTTCTGCCGTATATTTGGTCAGGGGATAGCTTGGGCTGTAAAATGTCCTGTATCGGTTTTTGAACATAAATAACATACATATTCCCATCGCAGTGCAAAACAGACCAAAGCCGATGCCGATATACACCGCTTTGATATCCGCATCGCCTGATTCATATACGCATATGCCGATGAAAACGCCGATACCGCCGCAGAGTATCATCAGCGACAGGGCAAGTATTCCCTTGAAAAGCGATGGTCTGTCCTTTAAAAGTACCCTCAGCCCCACGATTGCCAAAAGTATCGTAAGTATCACGCCGCCCACAAGCAGCTCAGAATTGCCCGATGAAATGTACTTTGATATTGATATGATGAGCGACAGCACCGATGCCGTAAAGCAGCCTGTCGGAATGAGCTTGCTGTTCATTTATAAAATGTCCTTTCATGGTCACAGTAACAAAAAGCTCCCGAAACCGCAGGGATTCGGGAGCTGATTTTTCGGGTGCGTCATGTCATCTGAAGTCAACGAAGCCGACCTTGCGGTAAGCCTTGGACATAGTTTTCTGAGCAATTCTTGTTGCCTGCTCTGCGCCCTTGGTGTAGCACTCCTTGATGTATGCCTTGTCAGCGATAAGGCGTGCATATTCGGTGCGTACAGGCTCCAGATGGTCAGCCACAGCCTCGCCTACAGCAGTCTTGAAGTCGCCGTAGCCCTTGCCGTCAAATTCCTGCTCTATTTCGTTATAGTTCTTGCCAGTGACAACGGAATAGATGGTCATAAGATTGTTTATACCGTCCTTGCCCTCAGCATATCTTACCTTGGAGTCGGAATCGGTGATAGCCTTTCTGAACTTTCTTACGATGGTGTCCTTATCATCAAGAATGTAGATGCAGCCGTTCTGATTTTCGTCGGACTTGGACATCTTCTTGGTGGGATCCTGGAGGCTCATTACCCTTGCGCCCTTTTCGGGAATGTATGGCTCGGGTATCTTGAACAGCTCGCCGTACTTCTGGTTAAAGCGCTGAGCAACGTTTCTTGAAAGCTCAAGGTGCTGCTTCTGGTCTGCGCCGATGGGAACCAGATCAGTCTGATAAAGGAGGATATCGCCTGCCATGAGCACGGGATATGTGAACAGACCTGCGTTGATATCGTCAGGGTGCTTTTCGGACTTTGCCTTGAACTGTGTCATTCTGGAAAGCTCGCCGAACTGTGTGGAGCATGAGAGCACCCAGTTCATCTCAGCATGGCACTTGTTGTGGCTCTGGATAAAAGCGATGGACTTCTGAGGGTCAACGCCGCAGGCCATGATGAGGGCATATGCCTCGATAGTGTGCTTTCTCAGCTGAGCAGGGTCCTGCCTTACTGTGATAGCGTGCATATCAACGATAGAATAGATGCAGTTATAGTCGTCCTGGAGCTTGCCCCAGTTGCGGATAGCGCCGATGTAGTTGCCGAGGGTGAATGTGCCTGTGGGCTGTATTCCGCTGAAAATTATCTTCTTTTCCTGTGTTTCCATGGTTATTTATCCTTTCAAATCAAGATTTATCAGTCAAACATCTCGTGGGTGAGAGCGCCCAGTATCTTGCAGCCCTCAACAAGCTGCTCGTCTGTGGGTGTGGAGAAGTTCATGCGGAAGCTGGTGGTTGGCATTGTGTCGTCGGTAAGGAATGCGTTGCCGGGAACTACAGCTACCTTTCTCATAACGGCTTCCTTGCAGAATTTCTGCATATCCGCACCCTCGGGAAGAGTACCCCAGATGAACAGACCGCCCTGAGGCTTGGTGACAGTTACCTTGGGGGAGAAATACTTCTCGATGCTTTCAGCCATGATTGTGTACTTTCTCTTGTATATCTCACGGAGCTTTGCAATGTGAGCGTCGAAGTCGTACTCGGTGAGTATTCTGTGGCATATCATCTGAGCAAGGATATTGGAGTGAACGTCCGATACCTGCTTGCACACTACTATCTTGGAGATTATCTCGGGAGCAGCTGCAACGAAGCCAACTCTCATACCGGGGGAGATCACCTTGGAGAAGCTTCCTGCGTAAATAACTCTGCCCTCAGTGTCAAGAGACTTGATGGAGGGGATATCCTCGCCCGCAAATCTCAGCTCGCCGTAGGGGTTGTCCTCAAGGATAATGAAGTCGTACTTGCAGGCAAGGTCATAAACGGCCTTTCTGCGGGCAGCGGACATACATCTTCCCGAGGGGTTCTGGAAGTTGGGGATAACATAAAGAAGCTTAACGTTCTTGTTTTCCTTTACAGCCTTTTCAAGGTCGTCTGCCTTGATGCCCTCGTCGTCCATCTCGATTCCCACAAGCTTTGAGTTGTAGGACTTGAATGCGTTAAGGCAGCCTACAAAGCTGGGGCTTTCGCATAAAAGTGTGTCGCCCTCGTTGAGGAATACCTTGCAGGAAAGCTCGGAAGCCTGCTGACCGCCAGATGTGATGATAAGCTCGTCCTTTTCGGGAACGAAAGAATGCTGAGCGGTAAGTCTTGCCTTTACGGCATCACGCAGGGGAGCATAACCCTCGGTAACGCTGTACTGGAGAGCAGCGATAGGGTTCTTTTCCAGTATATCGGCAGTAATGCGGCGTATCTCCTCCACAGGGAAAGCATCGGGAGCGGGATTTCCTGCCGCAAATGAGATTATGTTGGGGTCAGATGTCATTTTAAGTATCTCTCTTATAGCAGATGGCTTAAGGTTTGATATCTTATCGGAAAATGAGTATTTCATAGAAACTCTCCTTTTATCAGTATATGTATAAACAGATTATACCACATATTCCCGAAAAACGCAACATATATTTTTATATGGACTTGCTGTAGGGGCAAATTTTTGATGTTGTGACGTTTCGGGAGTGATAAATTGAAAAAACAAGGCTTTCTTTACGGTTCCGCCGTGTTAATGGTCTCAGCACTGATAGTGAAGATAATGGGCGCAGTTTTCAGGATACCGCTGGCAAATATGCTGGGCGGTACGGGCATGGGATATTTTTCGGCGGCATATGGCATTTTTATGCCTGTTTATGCTGTGTCGGTGACAGGGCTGCCGTCGGCTGCGGCAAAGGCTGTGGCAGCTGCTGAGGCATCGGGCAGGCACAGTGCAGGGGAGATAAAATCTGCGGCGCTGAGGCTTTTCGGAGCTGTGGGAGCTGCGGGTACACTTATAATAATTATAGGAGCATATCCCTTGTGCAGATTTGTTTCGGGGGATATAAAGGCATTGCCCGCCGTTATGGCAATAGCCCCCTCGGTGCTGGCAGGCTGCCTTGTTTCAGTTTACAGGGGATATTTCGAGGGCATGAGAAATATGTACCCCACCGCCGTTTCACAGGTAATAGAGGGCTTTGCAAAGACCATACTGGGACTTGCCCTCTGCGGCGGCTGCATTTGGTTTGCCGGAAGTCGCCCCGAGGTTTTCCTAAGGCTCACAGGCTGCACGGGCAGGGGAGTGACGGCTGAGGAAGCGGCTGTGCCATATGCGGCTGCGGCTGCCGTTATGGGCGTAACACTGTCCTCCTTTGCGGGGCTTATCTATATAATGATAAAGGGCAGGGGAAAAACTGCCGTCCGCCGCCGCAGGGAGATTGACCGTGAGCTGCTTAGAACAGCCGTTCCCATGGCGGCAGGGGCGCTGGTCATAAATCTTACCTCCCTTATCGACCTTGTGACTATTATGCGCTCCCTCAAAACGGTCATTGCAAAGACCCCGTGGGTGTTCTCGCATCTTCTCGGCTCGGGAATATCTTATAATGATATGCCAAATTTCATTTACGGCAGCTTTACGGGGCTGGCGGTGACGCTTTTCAATCTGATACCCTCGCTTACAAATATGCTTGGAAAAAGTATGCTCCCTGCGGCTTCTGCGGCAAAGGCTGCGGGCGATGACAAGCGGCTGGGCGAATGCTCCGCAGGAGTGATATTTGCGGCGGCTGTCATATCCGTTCCCGCAGGTCTGGGCATTTCCGTCCTTGCGGAGGAGATACTTACGCTCCTTTTCTCAGGCCGCACGGTAGAGATAGCCGTGTGCGCAGATGCCATGAGAGTGCTGGGACTTGCCGTGCCATTTGTCTGCATATCGTCAGCGGCGTTTTCGGTGCTCCAGGCGGCGGACAGGGCGGATATCCCCGTGAAGCTCATGGGCATAGGTGCGGCGGTGAAGCTTGCGGGAAATCTTGTCCTCACATCTGTCCCCGGGCTTAACGTTACGGGAGCGGCTATAGCCACACTCATCTGCTACGTTGTTATCTGCGTTATGTCACTTTGGGCGCTGGCTTCCCACGGAGGCCTCAGACTGCGGCGGACAATGGGATTTTGTGCAAAAATATTCGCCGCAGGAGCGCTTTGCGCAGCGGGAGCGTTCATCACCGCAAAACAGCTTACCGCAGGCTCTCATATAATGATAAAAACCGCCGTTTCATGCCTTACGGGAGCAATAATTTACATATTAAGCACATATTTTTCGGGCGTAATTACGAAAAGTACGTTAAAAATGCTGATTTCTTGAAAAAATTCAAAAACCCACTTGAATTATTCGGATTTATCGGTTAATATATTAAAAGGACGGTCTCAAGCCGTTTGGGGCTTGAACTTTTCCAATCCCGTGAGAGGAAGTCTTTTAAAAATGGATTTTGAATTCAAGGACAGATATGACATAAACGACCTGCTTAGGATAATGGAGATACTCCGTTCCGAAAACGGCTGCCCATGGGACAGGGAGCAGGATCATAAGTCCATAAGAAAGGATTTTCTCGAGGAGACATATGAGGTCTGCGAGGCTATCGACCTTGAGGACAGCGAGCTTCTCAGGGAGGAGCTGGGCGATGTTCTGCTCCAGGTGGTATTCCATGCAAGAATTGAGGAGGAACAGGGCAGATTTACATTTGCAGACTCTGTAAATGATGTTTGCCAAAAGCTTATCGTCCGTCACCCCCACGTTTTCGGCGAGGTAAAGGTGAAGGACAGCGAGGACGTTCTCAAAAACTGGAACGACATCAAGCAGAAGACCAAGGGTCAGGAGACCTATACCGAAACTCTCAGGAGCGTTTGCGGCGCTCTTCCTGCTCTTATGAGGGCGCAGAAGATAGGCAAGCGTGCGGAGCGTGCAGGCATGGATTTCCCCGATGCCGAGGCAGCTTTAAAGTCTCTTGAAAGCGAGATAGATGAGGTAAAGGCAGCATCGGCAGAGAATGAGGCTGAGGAGCTGGGCGATATGCTCTTTGCGGCTGTAAACGTTGTCCGCAAAAAGGGCTATGACGCTGAGGAGCTGCTTACCCGTGCCGCAGATAAATTCGTTGACAGATTTGAAAAGACGGAAAATATGGTTCGCTGTGAAGGGAAGGATATGCGTTCCCTTGACATAGATACGCTGGACGCTTACTGGCAGAAAGCGAAAAATCAATAAATAAGCGTTTTGTACGCTGAATTTTATGGAGGTAAAGACAATGACAAAGGCAGATCTTATCAACGCAATCGCAGAGAAGAGCGAGCTTTCCAAGAAGGATTCCGAGAAGGCTCTTAACGCAGCAGTAGCTTCCATCACAGAGGCTCTCACCAACGGCGACAAGGTACAGATCGTAGGCTTCGGTACTTTTGAGGTAAGAGACAAGAAGGAGAAGGAAGCAATCAACCCCAGAACCAAGGAAAAGGTTCTCGTTCCTGCAAGAAAGTCTCCCGCATTCAAGGCAGGCAAGGCTCTCAAGGACGCTGTTGACGTTAAGTAATCGCAAAACATATGCTCTGCGCCGTCTGAATAAAGCGGCGCAATTTTTTTATGCGGAGGACTTAATATGAGACTGGACAAATATCTGAAAGTAACACGGCTCATCAAGCGCAGAACAGTGGCAAACGAGGCGTGCGACGCCGATAAGGTGCTTGTGAACGGAAAGGCTGCCAGAGCGTCATATGACGTGAAGGTAGGGGACATCATTGAGATCTGCATGGGCTCAAAGCCCCTGAAGGTCGAGGTGCTGAACGTTTCCGAGTACGCCACAAAGGAAAACGCTTCCGATAACTACCGTGTGATCGAATAAGGTTAGGGCTGCCGAGACAAAGGTTTCGGCAGCCCTCTTTTTATATTATTCATAAGTATGCCAAAAAGAGGGTAAATGTGACAGTAATCTGCATAATATTTTTCGTAAACCGTCATGCTTTTTAGTGGGGAACGTCAGAAATTTATGACGGGTTTATTCCTAATTGTGAAGAATTGTCTGTCACATTGCTAAAAAATGAAAATGCTCTCTTGTGCAAAACAACTATTTTTTTCGTATCTTGTATAAAAACCATTGACTTTTTGGTGAAACGGTTGTATATTTAAATCACTGGAAGCGAAAACGTTTAAAGCGTGTTGCGCTTGGTCAAGGTGTTCAGAACCTGTAAGATATGTGTCAGTAATGTGTGCATATTTTACAAAATGACCTCCAGTCAGACTTATGAACCGGGGTATCCTTATTATGGTTTCGATCAAAGATATTGCAGCGGTCTGCGGCGTTTCGATTGCTACTGTCAGCAAAGCGCTCAATGACCACAAAGATGTGAGCGAAACCACAAAGCGGACTGTGCAGGAAACTGCAAAGAAGATGGGATATTTCCCCAATTCCCAGGCAAGGGCGCTGAAAACGAACCGTACATATAATATCGGTGTTCTTTTCACAGAACAGACGAACAGCGGTCTTACCCAGAACTATTTTGCTTCGGTGCTCGATAGCTTCAAGAAAGAAGCCGAGTCCGAGGGGTACGATATTACGTTTATCAGCGGAAATATCGGCGAACGAAAAATGACCCCGTATGAGCACTGCATGTACCGCAATGTGGACGGAGTGGTGGTAGTCAGCGTTGATGATTACGTTGACAAGAGCACTCTTGATGAGCTTTTTGCAAGCAATGTTCCCATTGTCAGCATCGACCATGTGCCTCAGAATCACCTTTCGGTGGTTTCCGACAATGAAACGGGAATGAGGCAGCTTGTGGAGTATATCGCAGGCAAGGGTCATACAAAAATTGCGTATATTTACGGCGATCCTTCAGACGTTACCGCGATAAGAGTAAAGGCTTTCAAGGAAACACTGGTTCGCCTGAATATAAATATCAGGAGCGAATTCCTTTTGCAGGGGCGCTACCATGATACCAAGTGTACCGAGCTTCTTGTAAAAAAGGTCTTGTCTTGCAGCGACAGACCGACGTGCATCATTCTGCCGGACGATTTTGCAGCATTGGGAGCATTGAATGCATTGGAGGAGCTGGGGCTGTCTGTTCCGGAGGACATCTCCATAGCGGGATACGATGGTATCGTGCTGTCACAGGCCCTGAGGCCGAGGCTCACAACTATCAGGCAGGACACCGATAGATTGGGATCCGAAGCGGCGAAAAGACTTATCTCACTGATAAACAAGGAGATCTCCGTAAATGAGCCTCCGCTCATAATAAAAGGAAATCTGCTTGAAGGAGCATCGGTCAGAGATCTGAACCGATAAAAACCACGCTATTATATTTTAAATTTTAAAATATAATATATCATTAAGGAGGAAAAACCAAATGAAGAATTTAAAGAAGACTCTTGCAATGATTTCATCTGTTGTAATGGCTGGTTCCATGTTCGCTGCTTGCGGCAACGACCCAACACCTGCTACCGATTCCACAGCTGATACTACTGCTGCTGCAGATGCTGCTGCTGACGATACCGCAGCTGCTGACGACGCTGCTGCTGATGATACTGCAGCTGCTGATGACACCGCTGCTGCTGATACAGCTGCTGACGGCGACAAGCTCACAGTTCTCTGCTGGAACACCGATGATATCGACCCCATGCTCGCTCTCTTCTGCGAGAAGACAGGTCACTCCAAGGACGAGTTCAATGTAAAGAGCTTTGGTTGCGGCGGCGGCGAGGCTGCTGAGAACTACGATGCTTACCTTGCAGACGCTTCCAACGATGCTGATATCATGTTCGTTGAGGCTGACTGGGCTCTCAAGTACATCAACGATGACGACGCTACCAAGCCCCTTTCCGATATCGGATTCACCGATGCTGACTACGCTGACCTCTACGATTACACTCTTGAGATCGGTAAGTCCACAAGCGGCGTTCAGAAGGGTCTTTCCTGGCAGGCTGCTGCAGGCGGATTCTGCTACAGAGAAGACCTCGCTGAGAAGTACCTGAACGTTACAACTCCTGACGATTTCCAGGCTCTCGTTTCTGACTGGGATAAGTTCGTTGACACTGCTGCTAAGGTTAAGGACGCTTCCAACGGCGAAACAGCTCTCACCTCCACAATGGGCGGTGTATGGCAGGTATTCTCCGCTGCAAGAAAGACTCCTTGGGTAGTTGATAACAAGCTTCAGCTCGATGACGAGTGCAAGAAGTTCATCGACCTCGCTAAGACCATGTACGACAACGGCTACGTTGTTAAGGATCTTGCTCAGTGGAGCACAGACTGGTATGCAGCTGGTCAGACCGATTCCACAATGGGTTACTTCGTATCCACATGGGGCTTCGGTAACTCCATCCTTACTCAGGCTGCCGGCGGCGAAGGCGGAGCTACATACGGTAAGTGGAAGGTAGTAGTTGGACCTCAGCCTTTCTACTGGGGCGGTACTTGGGCAACTGTTGCTACAAGATGCAACAACCCCGAGCTTGCTAAGGAATTCATCTCCTTCTTCACTTCCGACGCTGATACTGCTCGTGCATATGCAGAGTCCAAGGGTGAGTTCGTATCCAACAAGAAGGCAATGGAGGGTATCCTTGCTGACGGTTCTTACGCAGGTGAAGGCGTTCTCGGCGGTCAGAACCAGTTCGAAGTTCTCAACGAAGTTGCTGCTCAGATCGATATGGCCGGTGGTATCACTGAATACGACTCCACTATCAAGACTGCATTCAATGACGCTGTAACTCAGTACTGCCAGGGTGCTTACGATTCTGTTGATGCTACTATCGACGGCTTCGTTGACAAGGTTGCAGGTTCTCTCCCTGAGCTCGATTACTCTGATTTTGAATAATCGAAAAGCAAACTGTACAACTGCTTAAATAACTTTTACATCAATGGGGCAGGCAGATTTGTCTGCCCCATAAATGTAAAAAAAGCACTTTATTTTTTATTTTGAGGGGAGAATTTTTATGGTATCAGGCTCAAACATGAAAAGTCGCTCTATAAGTTATGCTAAGTATGGTTACATATTCATCCTTCCATTCTTTATAATTTATGCGTTTTTTCAGATCTATCCACTGTTCAATACATTCTATCTTAGCACACAGAGCAACGGTTCAGTTATAACCGAGTCGGTAGGAACTGACAACTTCAGAGCTATCCTGACCGGTCAGGGTCAGAAGACTGATGATAACGGAAACGTTATTTATGCCGAAACAAGACAGGCTAAGGCTGTAAGAAATGACTTCTTCAGAGTTATGAAGAACACTCTTATCCTCTGGTTCGGTAACTTCATTCCGCAGATCATTATTTCACTTCTGCTTGCAGCCTGGTTCACAGATGCTTACTTGAAAATAAAAGGTAAGGGATTTTACAAGATCGTTATGTATATGCCGAATATTATAACGGCGGCATCAGTAGCGGCTCTCTTCGTAATGCTTTTCTCCGATTCACAGTTCGGTGCTATCAATAAGATGCTTATGAACTGGGGCGTTGACGGCGCACCTTATCCTTTCGTAACAGGAAAGACCCAGTCCCGTGTAATGATCATGATCATTCAGACATGGATGTGGTTCGGTAATACCACCATCATGCTTATGTCCGGTATCATGGGCATCAATCCCTCACTCTTTGAGGCAGCAAACATTGACGGAGCTTCTGCTTCCCAGCAGTTCTTCCTCATCACTATCCCTCTTCTCAAGCCTATCATGCTCTATACAATGGTTACATCCATGATCGGCGGACTTCAGATGTTCGATATGCCTTATCTGTACAATATGGGTACTTCCCAGAACCCCTATACAGAGACTATCGCAGTATTCATCTACAACCACTTCCACAGCCTCAAGCCAAACTACGGTTATTCGGCAGCGGCTTCGGTACTGTTGTTCATCGTAACTGCACTTCTTGGCTCTATCTGCTTTGCTGTTAACAGAGACAAGGACAATAAGGTAAAGGAGCGCAAGGGCTCCAAGGCATTAAAGTCTAAGTTGGGAGGTCTGTAATCCATGAGTACAACTATGGCAGGAACCAAGAGCAATACCAAGGCCATAAAGATCAGAACAGGTCTTGTAACAGCTGTAATGATCCTTCTTGCGATCATCAGCTTGCTCCCTATATATGTTCTTATCGTAAACGCAACAAGAGCTTCCGTTGATATCACAGGTAGCGGCGTTTCACTTATCCCTAATCTCAAGCTTTTTGCAAACATCGGTACCCTGAACGAATGGGCAAGCTCCAATAAGGTACAGTACAATGCCCTTATCGGTTATAAGAACAGTGGTATCATCGCATTCTCCACAACATTCCTTACAGTTCTTTTCTCCTGCATGACAGCTTACGGTCTTGTTGTTTATGATTTCAAGCTCAAGAACGTAGCTTACACCATTATCCTTGCGGTAATGATGATCCCCGTACAGGTTACATCAGTTGGTTTCTATCAGTTCATGTCCAAGCTCGGACTTACCGACAGCTACCTTCCTCTGATTGTTCCCGCTATCGCAGCTCCCGCAGTTGTATTCTTCATGAGACAGTCAATGAAGTCCAACTTCCCGCTGGAGATCGTTGAGGCGGCAAGAATCGACGGATGCAATGAGTTCAGAACCTTCTTCACCATCGGTATCCCCATGATGAAGCCCGCTATCGCAGTTCAGGCTATCTTCGCTTTCGTTGCTAACTGGAACAACTACTATATGCCCTCTATGATCCTTATTTCAAGAGAGCAGAAGCAGCTCACACTTCCTATGATGGTAAACACCATCATCTCCAACGATAAGCTTGCTGACTACGGTGCTAAGTACGCAGCTATCATGCTTTCCATTATCCCCGTTGTAGTAGTTTACTTCATCTTCTCCAGATTTATCGTTGAAGGTGTTGCACTGGGCGGCGTTAAGGAATAATTCACACAATATCCGATTTCATAAAGAGCAGTCAGGTTTGGCTGCTCTTTTTTATTGTGTAAAACTTAACAAAAATATAGTGCCAAATTGGCATACTTGTTTGAAATGCCGAAAGTTTTGCAGGGCTATTGACAAATCTGTACAATAATACTATAATAAATCTATAAAATAA
>CALANW010000054.1 GCA_937926145.1 uncultured Ruminococcus sp.
CAGCGTCAGATGTGTATAAGAGACAGTAATTATACCACGGCACTGCACAGATTTCAAGCGGAATTGAAAAATACATGTCTGTTTTTTTAGATTTATAATATAAATACGGATAATTTTTATTCTGAATTAAAATTATAGCAGTTCTATAGGAAGGGGTCAAAGGTTTTATGTACGATTTATTTAGTGATTATGGTGGTTACGGTTCGGGTATGGATATTTTCAGTATCTTTTCGGAGCTTTCTGATGTATTGAACAAGATACGATGGGTAATATCTCTCATTGTTATCGTTATCGGAATTATACAGTGTTTCTGGGGTTATAAACTTTACAGAGTAACGCTTGCGATAAGTGGTTTTGTCACAGGCGCAACGGTAGGATTTATAATTGGGCTTTTAGGTGCTGCTGCATTTGTTGAATTGGACGCTGATTCAATTCAGGGAACAGTGACATTTATAATTTTTATAATGCTAATATGCGGTATCGCCGGAGCGATGATCGCATATTTCTGGGAGCTTGTCGGCGCATTCCTTGTCGGATTTTCGGGAGTTTATATCGTATCGCTCGCCGTCTCAATTATGAATAAGGCTATACTGGGTGATACAAACATTGTACCATCATTCTTCACGTCGCTTATTCCCGCTATCATTACAGGAATTCTTGTCGTAAAGTTTTGGAAACCAATAGTCATAATTTACACGGGACTGGTTGGAGCGCTGAACATTGCAGCAGGTTCTAACCTTGGTATACTTGTTTTTCTTCTGTGTGCTGTCTGCGGGATCATTTATCAGATCAAATCAAACGGTGGACTTACCGATAAACCTAAAACAACTTCAACGACATATACTGTGTATAATGATCAATCAACTGCATATTATCCTCCAAATCAAAATAATTCCACAACAGTACCGACTGCTCCCGTACAAAATCGCGACACAAAAAATGATGATGTATATCCTGATATCATGGATTAAGAGGTGGCAATATGTTTGATTTTACTGTTATTAGACGATTTGAAAATTATCAGTATATCGAAGGATGTCCTATATTCATAACAGGAGGAAATTTACTTAAAGACAGCGAAACAAACAATATATTTGTTCAGACAAGATTCAAAAGCATTTCCCCAAAGTGTATAAGTGCTGTTATCTTTGATATTGTGTGTTTCGATATTGAAAATGAAACGCTTGAAGGCGTAACAAGATATCAGCTTCTTGACCTTAATATCAAAAACGGAAAGACATTTGGTGATAAAGAGTTGATCTGTTGCCCAAATAAATTCACCAGAAAATGCAACGTTGTCGTAAAAAGCGTTATTTTCTCCGATGATACACGCTGGGAGTTTTCCGAGAATGACAAAATAATAGTATTCGGTTTACAGAGTCGTGTGAAAGATATGCCCGATAAGAGACTTTTACCCGTTTTGATGGATGAGTTCAAGAGCCTTAATTACCCTGCGGATAAGGTGATATACATACCCAAAACCTATGAATACCACTGGATATGCACCTGCGGAGCGATAAATCACTATAATCGTGAATGTTCCGTGTGCGGAATAGATAAAAGCAAGCTTTTTGAGCTCTTTGATGACCGGCATATCAAAGCTCGGGAAGAAGAAAATAATAGCAAATTGGAGCTCATGGAAAAGGAACGTGAGCGCAGGCGTGAGCTCGACAAACAAAGAAAAGCAGAGGAGCAAAGATATCAGCATGAAATAGAAATAAAACATCAGCAGCTTATTGATCGAGAGAACGAAGAAAAGAAACGTGAAAACAAAAAAACATTGTATATTGTACTTGCAGCAATTGCTGTTGTCATTATTTTGATCTTTTTTGGCAAAGCATCGACGGGCGCTTTGGATACAAATAAGGATCGCTATAACTCTCAGGACACCGAAACGGAATATTATGACGATTACGATGATTATGATGATTATGACAGCTATGATTATTGGGATGACAATTACAATGATTATTATTGATCAGATCGTGAGAACTGCGTTCAAAGATACTATTTAAATTATGAAAGGAGTATTAGTTATGAAAATGATAAAAAGGACTATTATCCTTAGTTTGTGTTTGGCTGTTGCTATGTGCGGCTTTTCGGGATGCGCAAATAAGGAAAATGTTTCGGCGGAAACAAATGTGACCGGTGAAACAGCTATAACTTCCGAAATGATCGTAACTTCCGGAACGTATGATAACGACGAAACGACCGAAATTTCTAAAATATCCGAAACCGAAAAACAAGAAAGTACAATGACAGAAGTTCCGGAATCAATCGGCGAAGAAGATGATGAGGAAGTTATTTTCAGTGACGATGATGATTATTATTTTGAAAATACAGATAACACTGACATTGCTGAAATTACAGAGGATTATATAAAAATAAAAAATGTTGTATGTACTGATCCTGATTCATATTTGTATGATGTAACGGTCAAATATTTTTTGACCAGTTCAGAGGCAGGGGAAATCGAAGTTATCTTTCCCGCCTCAAATGAATTCATTGGTATCAGCGATTTATCGGCTCAAAAAATTGTATATAATGGATCGGGAGAAGTTACATTAACAGTACCGATATCATCAGAATTCTCTTTTAATAAATGCAACGCATATATGTCCGAATATCCGCATGATTTAACATATTATCATACTCTTGCCAACGACTCTATTGAATTAGCTGCAACAGATTTTGCAGACCATCTAAATAATAAGTCTAAAGTCAGTTACGTTACAATAAATGGCAGCCAGTATTCAACTTCTTTAACAAAGCTAAAATTATCAAATGAATATTTAACAGATGAAGATATACAACAATTATCTGAATTTAAAAATTTGATGGTACTTGACTTGAGCTCTAATAAAATAAGTGATTTAACTCCCTTAAGCCAATTGACAAATTTATCAGAGTTGGATTTGTCGTATAACAAGATAGAAAATTTAACCTCCTTAAGCCAATTGACAAATTTATCAGTGTTGAATTTGACACATAACAAGATAGAAGATATAAGCCCATTGAGCAATTTAACAAATTTGACTATTTTATGGGCATCGGATAATCAGATAAGTGACATAAGTCCATTAAATAACTTAACAGTAATATCCAATTTGGTTTTAGATAGCAATCAGATAAACGATATAAGCCCGTTGAGCAATTTAGCATATCTTTATCATCTGTCGCTTATAAACAATCAAATAAGTGACATAAGTGCATTAAGCAATTTGACATATCTTACCTATTTGGATCTTAATGTTAATCAAATAAGTGACATAAGTCCATTAAGTAATTTAACAAATTTAGAGTCATTGTCTTTGGTATATAATCAAGTATATGGTTACGATACCTTTGAAAAGCTGAAAAGCGAACATCCGAATTGTAATATAAGCTATTAACGAAAAATATAAAACATTTAAGGACGTGATAAAATGACCATAAAAAAACTTATAGCTGTTATCCTGACGATCACATTCGGCATAAGTGTGTTAAGCATCAACGCATCTGCCTACAATAACGATCAGATCAATATATACCAGCTTGATGATTATGATTATTACTACACATTTGCAAAGGCTCTGAAAGATCATAACTATGAGCTTGTTGCAGAATATATTCCATGCACCGATCCGGAACAATTCAAATACAGCGGTGTTAGTATAAAGAATTTTTCCGTTGAGATTATTGAGAATAACGATGGGTACGGCCAAACCGGAGCGTACATAACATTTAATATTACAAAAAGCAATAAAAGCTTTTTCCAAAAAGGCAAGCACAAATACTTTGCATATTTTAATATGAATGACGGAGAAAACGGTACTTATCTGTTCTATCCTATGGGAAAAAGAACAGAACCCTATTGGGTGCGATATCCTAAATTCTATTTAAGCGACGGCATTGCCGATTATATAACCGATTTCGGAAGTGCAACGCAAAAACAGATCAAAAATATGGAATATACGGGTGGCTTTATCCATTTTTATTATCATTATGCTTTATCCCGTAAATACCCGAACGGTATCTCGAAAACCGCACTCACAAAGGAGCTCAACAAATTCTATGGCAGCAAAAAGCAGATATCCCCAAGTGAATTAGATGTTTTTACAAAAAAAGATGGTCTGTACTTTAAGGAATGCGGTCACGGTATGCCTGTCTATGCTGTCAGATGCAAAAAGACGACCAAAAACAAAAAGACAGGATATTATACCGATGATATGTGGTATTATTCGGATGCGACATATATGAATGTCTGCCGAAAGATCAAGGTCACTTATGCAAAGAAAGACGGCGGATATATTTTAAAAAATGTAGATTGTTATTATTCAAATGGTTGTCGGGTAATGTCTTTATAAGGAGGAAAATTTAAATGAAAAAAATTATTGCAGTTGTTTTATCCGCATTTTTTATCCTACAGTTTTTTTGTGGGATAACTGTTTCTGCATCGGATTTTTCTGAGGGAAACTACAAGGGACTTTTTGATTATTTTATTTCTGATGATGAAGTGACAATAATCAAAATAAACAGCAGTCTTACTTCTTTGACCATTCCCTCCAAGGTTGAAGGATATCCTGTTACATCTATTGCAGCCGAGGCAGGTCAATACAGCAAATTAACATCGGTAAAGTTCCCAAACACTTTGAAACTCATCGATGATTCCGCATTTAAATACAGCAAGCTTACTGAAATAAACATACCTGCAAGCGTTGAAACAATAGGAGATAATGCTTTTGAATTTAATTACGGCGTAAAGTCGGTAACGCTTTCCGAAGGATTGAGATCAATAGGAGAAAACGCTTTCAATCAGTGTAACCTTTTTTCAAGTATTACTATCCCTTCAACGGTTGATTATATAGGAAAAAGTGCCTTTGAATTATATTTTAACGACATAAAGATCATTATCAAGTCTATGAAGATAGATATCGGATATATGTTATTTGGCAGTGGTTCGTCCATCTATGCTTACGAAAATTCCGATGCAGCTTTGTACGCTGTCAAAAACGGCGTAAAGTTCACCTCACTCGGAAAATTTACCGGTGTTCAGTCCTACCACTCGAATATTTACGGCTACAAAAACAGCAAGCTTGTTTCGGGCAAAAAGACTTTCAATGGAAAGTTATACTATTTTGACAAAAGCGGAAAGGCACGCAAAGGCTTTGTAAAAATGAAAAGCGGAGATATTTATTATTTCTCCAAGAAAACAAAAAATCTCGGACAGGCTGTGACAGGTTGGGTAAAAAAAGACGGCAAAAAGTATTACTTGCAGACCTCCGGCGAAAATAAATACAAAGCCGCAAAAGGCTGGATGAAAATAAAAGGTGAGAGGTACTATTTCAACTCCGACGGCACAATGGCAACGGGAAAAACAACGATAAAAGGCAAGACATATTTCTTGGACAAAAACGGAATACTGAAAAAATAACTTGGTGCGATATGATTGAAATATTTGCACTTAGCTAAACTTAGTAAAATAGAGTAAGCCTCATCGGGTGGGATGACAATAAAAGCCCACTATGATATAATAACGATAAAAATAAAAATCATAGGAGGCAGTCAAAATGGACAATAATAGTTTGTTGCAAGTTGTCAATATCATATCGTTTTCATACTAAAGCACAAAATAGTTAAAAAGCGGATGTTTTATGACGTGAGATATGAGGTATATAGATGAAACGGTATTGACAGCGATTTTATTTTACAATAAAATAAATTGAGCAGTGACGTGCTTATCTTCAAATGTTATGTTCAGTTCCAAAAATTAATTGTCTCTGCTTCCTTACCCTTTCAGCGATTTGCTTCCTGAATTCATCCGGTCCGATCACCTCAACAACGGGCCCGAATGAAAGAATGCGAATGAGTATCTCCGTTTCATCTTTGGCATCGTATTTCATCACGACTATGCATTCCTTGGTCGTATCGTCAAAATTGGAAATACGTTCAAGCTCTGCAAACTCCATCATAAAACGATTGACAGCGTTGCGCTCATTGCTCACCTTAACAGTGACCTCCTTTTTGGACGGAGCTTTATACAGCCTGTTTTCTGCGATAATATCGGTCAGCTCGGACGAGGTTATCTGTGAAAGGTTGATTATTCCTCTTTCGACGGGCTTGGTTTTATTGTATCGGATAACGTGAACTCTGAATCTGTCGTTCTTTGAGGAATATTCGATCTTCTCGGGAAGAAAATAGTGCGTGACACGAGCGTTTTTTTGCGTCTGAAAGCTTATCCTGACAAGTTTGTTCTCGTGTATGGAGCGGAGAATATTTCGGAAATTACGAATATAGCTTTCATCTTCAAAATCATCACCGTCGGAAAATCGGTCAAAAAAACGGATAAATCCGCCGTCGAAAAGCGGCTCTGCTCCGAGCAATTCATATAATTTGGCTTTCTGTTCTTGGTCAAGGAACAGAGAGCTTTTTTTATCGTTCAGGACTGCACAGAGCCAGCGTTTCTGCACCTCGGTAAGCGGAATATGCAGCTCATTTTTCAGTATGGAAGTGTAAATGCCGTCCTGTTCTGTCAAAAGTCCGATGTTGTTTTTGCCGATAAGCTTAGGTTCGAGAAACAGCATCGTTTCCGAAAATCCGTTTTTGCTGATAATATCACGAATATCCGATATTGTAACTGTTTTTCTGCGAAGTATCCTTTCGGTTATGCTGAAATATGCGCAGTTTATCTCCGAAAAAAGCTTCATTCGTCCTCACCTCCGTACATATCATAAAGCCGCTGAATGTCGCTGTAGAATTTCTCTTTAAGCCCCGTATCTGTCGTATCAAAAACGGCGATCCTGCCGATAAAGGTCTTTATCCACGGCGACATTTCGTTTGCGTCAAAAACATCTGTATCATAGGAGTATTTGCCGTCTTGGAGCTTTGTTATCGTGCCGTTCCTGCCCTCACGTTCAAGACGTTTGAGAATGAATTTCTCGCTGTTCTCATCAAGCAGTATCTCCAGATGGATATGCTCGGTCTGACCGTGCTTTCGCTCATTTCCGAAACTTGTTCCCCAGAGATGCTTCTCATTGTTTTTATAAAAATCATAATACCTGTCATAATCAATGCAGACTTCTCCGAGCTTTACGGATTTAACGCTGTCAAGCCTTGCCGCATATAGTCTTTTCTTTGTCAAATTATACATTATAAGATAGTTCCTGCCCGTCTGTACGGAGCTGTGTATTTTCAACGGAACTGCGCAGCTTTCAACTTTTTTGCCGTTTTTGATGCTGATGAGGGATAATGTTGCCTCACGCTTTTCTTTCATCGCAGTTATCACATCAAGCAGTATCTCATCATCGAGGGTATGCACCATATATGCGTGTTTTCGCGTGAAAATTCGGTTCGTGATGTCGGCTTTGTCCATGATAAAGCTTCCGACAACGCCGAACGGTATCTCCTCCGAGAAAAAAGATATCATATCCGAGAGCATGGGGGAGAGCTTCATAATATCTTCAATATAAACGTCCGATTTTCTGAAAAATACGGACTTTCCGACCTTGCGCTGAAGAAGCAGTCCCTCCTCGGCATATTCTTTCAGTTTGAGCCTTACGGTTTGAAGGTCAAAGACCATTTCGTATTCCGAAACTATACTATCCGTTATTTCGGAGGCGGTCAGTTCGCATTTTTCAAGCATATCCATTATCAGAAAATGAAGCTTTATATCATTGTCGGTGTAGGTCGCCGATTTGAAGCATTTGTATAAAGGATTCTGATATATCTGACTGCTGTCTATCTTCACGGCGACTTTCTTCTGATGTCCCGACTGTTCCGTGTGAATGAAATCGGAAAGCCAGCTTTCTATCCTGCGCTTCTCGTTATCATAAGTCCGTTTGCTTTTGGTTATCTGATCTTCCCTTGTGCGAAAGCCGAATATATAGAAGTCACGCACATAATCCCTTACCTTGTCAAAGCTTTTTATAAGCTCGGAATACACAGCCATATCCTCATCTCCTCTGAAAATATTATACAACATATTTTCAGCATAATCAACGCTTTACAAAACATCGCACCTTTTTTTATATGATAATGGAAAAACTTTCAGCTATAATAAAGACATCGAAAACGAAAGGACGATGAATATGTTTGAATACTTTGACAAAGACAAAATGCTGATACCCATAAAAATATGGGCGGCTTCTATTGATGATATTGAGGAAAGCTGTCTTGAACAGGCGGTGCATCTTGCAAACCTGCCGTTCGCAGTCGATCATATAGCTCTTATGCCCGATACGCACACTGGAAAGGGAATGCCGATAGGCGGCGTTATTGCCTGCAAAAATACTGTGATCCCGAATGCTGTCGGCGTTGATATCGGCTGTGGAATGGCGTTCGTTCAGACTGATATCCCCGTAAAGCTTCTCCGTGAAACTATGACGGGGAGCGGCGAGCTTATAAAGGTGATAATAGGAAATATTCTCCGAACCGTTCCCGTCGGCTTCAAGCATTACAGCAAGCCGCAGACCTCGGCGGTGCTTGACAAAGCGCAGACGGAAATAAGCAAATATTCCGCTGATGAGGAGCTTATCGGATATATTGAGCAAAGCTATCTTTCGGTCGGAACGCTTGGCGGAGGCAATCATTTTATCGAGATACAGGAGGACGAAAACGGTCTTGCGTGTATAATGCTCCATTCAGGAAGCCGTATGTTCGGAAATATGATAGGAAAGCATTTCAATGCGCTGGCGCACAGTATAAATGACAAGTATTTTTCATCTGTGCCGTCTTCGTACAATTTGCCTTTCCTGCCGGTTGATACGGACGCGGGTCAGCGCTATCTGAACTGGATGCATCTTGCAATGGATTTCGCATACGAAAACAGAGCCGTTATGCTCCGAAAGGTCAAGGATATCTTCACCGAGCAGGTCGAAAAGCACACGGGACTTGTACCGAATTATTCGAACGAGGTCAACTGTCATCACAACTATGCCGCACTTGAAAATCATTGCGGCGAAAATGTGTGGGTTCACCGCAAGGGCGCTGTTCACGCCGCAGAGGGAGAGGTCGCAATAATCCCCGGTTCTATGGGCTCAAACAGCTACATAGTGAAAGGTCTTGGCAATAAGGAAAGCTTTCTCACTTCATCTCACGGTGCGGGGAGAAGCTATTCAAGAACGGGTGCGGTCGAGAAATTCTCGGTCGAGTCCGTTATGGTCGATCTGAAAGAGCGAAACGTCGTTCTCGGCAAGAATAACAAAAGCGACGTAGCCGAGGAGTGTCGCTTCGCATACAAGGACATCGACACAGTTATGGAAAATCAGAAAGATCTTACTGCGCCTATAAAGAAGCTTTTTACGGTCGGCGTGGTAAAAGGGTAAAGGAGATGTTATTATGAAACTTGCATCAGCATTATCGGAAAGAACGGATATCCAGAACAGGATAAGCGAACTTTCCGTAAGACTTAACAACAACGCAAAAGTTCAGGACGGCGATAAGCCTGCCGAAGACCCCATTATGCTTATGGGAGAGCTTGACAGGCTGTTCAAAAGGCTTGAAGAACTTATGGCAAGGATAAACCTCACCAACAGCAAAACTGTCAGCGACGGCACTACTATCACCGAGATACTTGCGCAGAGGGACTGCCTCAAGAAAAAGATCGAGATCACCCGAAATTTTCTTAACACCGCAAGCAATAAGGTGAATCGTATGACAAGAACCGAAATAAAGATCGTCAGCACAGTTCCCGTTGCGGAGATACAAACGGAGCTTGACGGACTTTCCAAGCAGCTCCGCATCGTCGATGAGAAAATTCAGGAACTGAACTGGACGACCGAGCTGATATGAAAAATGGGTTGGGATATACTAATTTTTAAACTGAAAGTGTACAAAAATCAAGCAAAATCTCAAATAAATGGATTTTGCGCCGATTTTTTGTCTACACTTTGATTAAAAATTAGTATTATGCAGAAGCGGATGCACTCCTACAGCGGGAATAAGCTGATATATGGTAAGATCGGGGCAGGTCTTTAGAGGTTCGAATCCTCATTTTATTCGCATTGCCCGTTAATTTAACAATTGCAAATTTATCTATTTTTATAACGACCTCGCATCGGCTGCATAATGGTGGGAATTGATCGGCACAAAACTTTTGTATGGTTTTGTGCCGATTTTTATAAAGTGACAGCTGTGTTTACAAGTCCTGTTTTTCGGGATCGAGCTGTAGTATTTTCTGCAGCACATACAGAGATCCACAGTTTTCATTTGTTAAATATTATTAAAAACTCTCCCCAAAAATAAAATTCCCCCTTGACAAAACGAAAAAACAGTTATATAATTATCATTGGTAATTACCTTTGATAATTATAGGAGGCAATATGACACCCGAAAAAGTAAAAGAAATGCTGGATGCCTGCTATCTGGCAAAAAGGATAAGAGAATTGCTGCCCGAACTGCCAAAGGGCGTTGCGCCATCGTATATCCAATATCTCGATACGATAAGACAGCTCGAACAGAACGGGGAAAAAGTGAAAATTTCCGATATAAGCGAAGCGCTGGAGCTTCCACGACCGGGAGTGACCAGAACCGTTAGGGAAATGGAGGAGAAAGGCTATCTTCGCAAGCTTCCCTCGGACGAGGACGGCAGGATAACCTACATTGCCGTTACGCCAAAGGGCGAGGAGCTGTCCGAGCGGTATGACAAGACCTATTTTTCCGAACTATCTCAGAAACTTGACAATATCTCGGACGAGGAAGCGGACGGAATGATAGCCGCTGTCGAAAAATTCTATAAAGTAATGAGCGAAAGGAAGAAAAAAAATGGATAATTCAAGATCGGATTTTACGCAGGGAAAAATTTTGAATAAGCTTGTAAGCTTTATGATGCCGATACTCGGCGCGCTCGTCCTGCAGGCGGCTTACGGTGCAGTTGACCTGCTTGTTGTCGGACGCTTCGGCACGACTGCGGGACTTTCGGCGGTTTCAACGGGAAGTCAGGTGCTGAATCTCGTAACGTTCGTAATCATTCAGCTTGCAATGGGAATGACGGTGCTTATCGCGCGCTATATCGGCGAAAAAAGACAGGAGGATATAGGTCCTGTCATCGGCGGCTCAACGGTCGTTTTTGCGATAATATCCGCCGTCCTTTTTGTCGTGATGATATGCTTTGCAAAGCCAATATCGGCGCTTATGCAAGCACCCAAAGAAGCTATCGAAGCAACGGCGGCTTATGTCCGTATCTGCGGAGGAGGAATTTTCTTCATCGTTGCATATAACCTGCTTGCGGCGATATTCCGAGGCTTGGGCGACAGCCGTTCACCGCTTATCTTCGTTGCAGTGGCGTGTGCTGTCAATATCGTAGGTGACCTTGTGCTTGTCGCAGGATTCAAAATGGACGCTTCGGGCGCGGCTCTCGCAACGGTGTTTGCTCAGGCGGTGAGCGTTGTTTTCGCTCTGATGCTTCTCAAAAAAAGAAAGCTCCCGTTCAAAATTTCCAAGAGCGATTTCAGACTCAACCACCAGTGCCAAAGAGCATTCAAAGTCGGACTTCCGCTTGCATTTCAGGAGTGCCTTACTCAGATATCGTTCCTTGCGCTCTGCGCTTTCGTGAACAGGCTCGGACTCGAAGCTTCTTCGGGATACGGCGTTGCCTGCAAGATAGTCAGCTTCGCAATGCTTATCCCGAGCGCGATAATGCAGTCTATGGCATCGTTCGTTTCGCAGAATGTCGGCGCGGGAAACGAGAAAAGAGCGCAAAAGTCGATGTTCACGGGAATGGGTATCGGTGTCATCATCGGCTGTATAGCCTTTGTGCTCGTAATGTTCAAGGGCGACCTGCTGACGGGGATTTTCACGACCGATGCCGCCGTCGTGCAGAACGGCTATGACTATCTCAAAGGCTTCGCCCCAGAAACTATCGTCACGGCAATACTTTTCAGTATGATAGGCTATTTCAACGGTCACGACAAAACGCTCTGGGTAATGATACAGGGACTTGTTCAGACACTTCTCGTCCGTCTGCCGCTCGCGTATTTTATGAGCATACAGCCGAATGCAAGCCTTACCAAAATAGGTCTTGCCGCACCGGCCGCAACGGTTTTCGGAATAATCCTCAATGTAATTTTCTTCATATACATAAATAAAAAGCAGGAAAAAATAACGGAATAAAAACTCCTTTTTGTAAGGTGAATGAGTGCCTTGGCAATTGCAGTAAAATGTATTGCCGAGGTGCTTTTTCTTTTTTCAGACAGCTTCGCAGCCATAAATTGTTATAATTAGTTTTTCATACGTTCATTGAATATATCAAAATTTTATGCTATGCTACTACATACAAAACTGCTTTTTGATATAGTCAATACTAATTCTTGATCAACCTATAGACAAACTCTCGGCTATAATAAGTTCATTCTGCGTCAAACTCCCTTGTCAGGCGTGATCTCCCCCAGTATGGGGAGGTGTCGGCTTTATGCCGACAGAGGGGCTGACCGACAGACCAGCCTGTCATCGGCCGCTCTCCAAGGTCAGCACAGTGACCTGACTGAACTTATTCTATCTGTCGATTTTGTCTATAGAACGATCGAGAATTAGTATAAAAACTATCAAGGATTGGATATTTATGAACAGAAAAAATATGCAGCGATTGAATTTACGCGGCACGGCAATACGAATGATCGCTTTTTTTATCTGTATACTGACCGTGCTTTCTTTCCCGATAACGGCTTTTGCGGCTTCGATACCGCATCTTGAAACACCGAATTACAAGGTGTCATTCTATTATTTCGACTGCTACAATATGACGGACGAAAACGGCACACGCTATGGTTACGGCTATGAAATGATGCAGGAGATCTCCAACTATCTGCAATGCACATTTTCCTATGTCGGATATGATAAGTCTGCTGCCGAATGTGTGGATATGCTACGAAACGGCGAGCTTGATATCTACACCGCCGCCAAAATGACCGATGAGCGCCTTGACGAGTTTGCTTTCTCAACTCACCCCGCTATCACAGCGTTCACCTGTATGAATGTCAAGGTCGGCAACACCGCTATCAAGGCTGGGGATTACTCCACATATAACGGACTTCGCATCGGTCTGCTCCAGCGGCATACATATAACGACCAATTTCTTGAATGGGCGGAGTCGAAGGGCTTTTCCTACGAGATACTTTATTACGAAACTCCGACCGAGCTTTCAAAGGCGCTTATCGACGGCGAAGTTGACGCTCTCGTGAACAGCTATATCGGAACGCCCAAGGACGAAACCGTTATAGAAAATTTCGGCGAAACACCGTATTATATTATGGCGCGAAAGGAAGATCAGGCTCTTATCGACAATATCGACCACGCTATAGATCAGATGAATATAGAGATGCCGAACTGGCGCTCAAATCTGTATGCGAGATATTACGGCGCTCAGGATATGAACGCAAAACTCACTGACAGCGAGCAGGCGCTCCTTAATAAGCTTCGTGAGGAAAATTATCCGAGCTGCCCTCGCTCCCGACAGTGCACCGTATTCCTATTACGGGGACGGTGAGTGTCAGGGCATCACAGCCGATATTTTAAAAGCGACCGCAGAACGGCTCGGACTCGACTATGAATTTATCCCTGCCGCGACCAAACAGGAATATATCGATATACTCAAATCGGGAAGCGCAGATGTATGGCTCGATTCGGATATGGAGAATCCGACCGTCGGAGAAACTTACTACCGAACAACAGAACCATATTTAAGAACAACAGTATCAATGCTTCGCCAACGCAGAGCTTCTTCTCAGGTAAAAAAGCTTATCGTTCTTTCAAATGACCGTACCGTAAAGGAGCTCGTTTCGGCGAACTGGCCTGATGCAGAGATAATTTCGGCAGGTACTACCGAGCAGTGCGTAAAAAGCATCATTTTGGGCGAAGCGGACGGCGCGCTCCTTGTGACATATACCGCGCAGAAGCTTGCGAGAGAAGATGTGCAGAATCGGCTACGTACAGATATCGTGCAGAACGCCTCGGTCGAACTGCGAATGGCTGTAAATGCCGATATTGACCGTGATTTTTACGGCTTGTGGTCAAAGACCCTGCTTACGGTATCGGGCGAAGTGCAGGACAATATCATCGATAAATATGTGGAAATGCCTGCGGAAAAATACTCTCTGCGGCAGTATATTTTTGACCACCCTATAATATGGGTGCTGATCGCGGCGGTTATCCTGTCGATAGTTTTCCTTGCGGTAATGAACGCGCAGTCTGTAAAAAGCCGAAATAAGCAGAAAGCCATTTCCGATGAGCTGGCGCTGGCTCTTGAAGAAGCCAAGGAGGCAACTGCCGCGAAAAATGAGTTCTTCTCAAAGATGAGCCATGATATACGAACGCCCCTCAATGCCGTGCTCGGAATGTCGCAGATAGCGCAGAAATACATCGATGACCCGAAGCGCCTTAACGAAGCTCTGGACAGCATCTCGTCCGAGGGAAACTATCTTCTTTCGCTCATCGATTCCATTCTTGACGTTAATCAGCTCGAATACGGCAGTCTGGAGCTCAATGCATCGCCGTTCGACCTGACAAAATGCGTGAAAGACAGCATTGACCTGCTTATTCCCGTGGCAAGGCGTACCGACCGAAAGCTGACCTTGAACTGCAATTGCGGCGAAGCGGTCGTTATCGGAGATTCGGGCAGGCTTAGCCAGATAGCCGATAAACATAGTTTCAAACGCCCTCAAATACACCGAGGCAGGCGGAAATATCGAAGTGAGCCTTGAAGCACTTCCCGAAAACCGCTACCGCTTTGTGTGCAAAGACGACGGTATCGGAATGTCTGAGGAATTCCTGAAGCACATTACCGATGATTATGTCCGCGCCGAGGATAGCCGAATATCGAAAATTCAGGGCACAGGTCTTGGAATGTCGATAGTAAACAAGCTGACAAAGCTTATGGGCGGCACTCTTTCAGTCGAAAGCGAGCTTGGAAAAGGCTCTGTTTTCACGGTCGAGATACCGCTTGAACCCGCTTCACCCGAACAGCGCAGTGAGGTGCTTGAGCCCGAACATTCCGAAACGGATAAACGGCAGTTTAAAGGCAAGTGGGTTCTTCTTGCCGAGGATAACGCCCTCAATGCCGAAATAGCCTCCGAGCTTATGCAGAGTCTCGGACTTTCCGTTGACTGGGCGGAAAACGGCGCTGCTGCCGTCGAAAAGCTCGAAAGCTTCGCCCCCGATACATATTTTGCGATATTTATGGATATGCAGATGCCCGTAATGGACGGCGTAACGGCAACGTTAAAGATACGCACAAGTCATCATGCCGACCACGGTATCCCGATAATCGCAATGACGGCGAACACCTTTGATGCCGATAAAAAGCGCTGTATCGATGCAGGTATGAATGGATATATCTCCAAGCCTATCGCCACCGAAGCCATTGTAAAAGCTTTGATGAAATGTAAATGATTTTTTTGACAGGCTAAATTCCCCCGAATCAATTTTTCGGGGGAATTTTTCATCTGTATATTTGTTGAAAATCGGTTAAGCGGTTGAAAAAAACAAATTAATATGCTAAAATATAAAAAAACGCTGATTGGTGATTTGATGAAACGTCTTACAATAGGAATACTTGCGCACGTTGATGCAGGAAAAACGACCCTTTCCGAAATGCTGCTCTATAAAACGGGCGAAATACGCAAGCTCGGCAGGGTTGACCACGGAGATACCTTTCTCGATAACAATTCCCTCGAACGGAGCAGGGGAATAACCATATTTTCAAAGCAGGCAGTGCTTAAACGCGGTGACTGCATCATCTCACTGCTAGACACGCCGGGGCATATCGACTTTTCGGTAGAAGCGGAGCGTGTTCTGCAGGTGCTTGACTACGCAGTGCTTGTCATAAGCGGCTCGGACGGCGTTCAGAGCCACACCGAAACGCTTTGGCGGCTTCTGAGCAGGTACAATATCCCGACATTTTTATTCATAAATAAAATGGACATCGCCGAAAAGCAGAACTCCGATCTTATTGCTGAACTGACAAAACGCTTCGGCGCAGGCTTTGTTGATTTTTCCGCTGACAGAAGCTCCGAAGCCTTTTATGAAGCTGTTTCGATGTGCGACAATATCCTTATGGAGCAGTTCCTCGAAAACGGGAGCGTAAATGACGGGGACATCGTTTCGGCTATAGCGGGACGAAGAATTTTCCCGTGCTGTTTCGGCTCGGCGCTGAAAGATATCGGCGTTGACGAATTTATCGAAGTTTTGTGCGGCTATACCGCCCAACCCGTTTTCGGCAGCGAGTTCGGCGCAAAGGTTTTCAAAATTGCCGATGACGGTCAGGGCAACCGACTTTCCTATATGAAAATTACGGGCGGAAGTCTTAAAGTCCGCACCGCCGTGAGCGACCACGGCAAAAAATGGACGGAAAAGGTCAACCAGATACGAATTTACTCGGGTGCAAAATTCCAAGCCGTTGACGAAGCGGTGGCTGGAACTGTCTGCGCCGTGACGGGTATGACGAAAACCGTAACGGGGCAGGGACTTGGTGCGGAGCGCGACTCATTTTCACCCGTGATAGAACCCGTGCTTTCGTACAGGATAGACCTGCCGCCCGATGTTGACGCTCACACGGCTTTGAGCAAGCTTCGCATACTCGAAGAGGAAGACCCTCAGCTACACATCGTCTGGAATGAGCAGTTGCAGGAGATACACATTGCCTTGATGGGCAAAATTCAGCTTGAAATACTGAAAAGCATCATCGCCGAACGCTTTGGAATGAACGTCGATTTCAGCAACGGCGGCATCACCTATAAGGAAACTATCGAAAACAAGGTCGAGGGCGTGGGGCATTACGAACCGCTCCGTCACTATGCGGAGGTGCATCTTATCCTTGAGCCTGCGGAACAGGGGAGCGGCGTTTGGTTCTGTTCCTCCTGCCGTGAGGATGACCTCGACAAAAACTGGCAAAGGCTTATCCTCTCGAATTTGCAGGAAAAAACGCATCTCGGCGTTCTGACGGGTTCGCCGCTGACCGATGTGAAGATAACTCTCGCCTCGGGCAGAGCACATCTGAAACATACCGAGGGCGGAGATTTCCGCCAAGCTTCGTGGAGAGCCGTTCGCAATGGTCTTATGAAAGCGAAAAGCGTTCTCCTTGAACCGAGATATGATTTCAAGCTTGAAATTCCGAACGAAAACGTCGGCAGAGCCTTGACCGACATTCAGCAGATGTGCGGCGAATTTGAGCCGCCCGTTTCCAACGGCGAAACAACGGTAATAATTGGAAACGCTCCCGTTTCGGAAATGCAGGACTACCATTCGGAAGTTATCAGCTACACCCACGGCAGGGGCAGGCTTATCTGCACGGTAAAAGGCTATTTTCCGTGCCATAACCAAGATGAAGTTGTCGCCGCCGCAGGCTATGAACCCGAAAGCGACCTCGACAATTCCGCCGACTCGGTATTCTGCGCCCACGGTGCAGGCTTCAATGTTAAATGGAACGAAGTCGGTAGTTATATGCATCTCGAAAGCGCTCTCAAAGAACGTAACGATGACTTTTTCCAGCCGATAACAAGACAGCAGGTAAGCTCCTACCGTGACCGACTTGTCGAGGACAAGGAGCTTATGGAGATATTCGAGCGCACCTACGGTCCAATAAAGCGTGACAAGCGCACCGCGATGTACACGGAAAAAGAGCCTGCTTCATCGAAAAAAGTCAAGGCTTCACCTATCCCGAAAGGCCCTGAATACCTCCTCGTTGACGGCTACAACATAATCTTCGCATGGGACGAGCTGAAAAAAGCCGCCGAGGATAACCTCGACCTTGCAAGAAGTATGTTGATAAATATGCTCTGCAACTATCAGGGTTTCCGCCAGTGCAATCTTATCCTTGTTTTTGATGCATATAAGGTCAAAGGCTCGGTCGGCGAGGTAGAAAAGGTCAACAACATCACGGTCGTTTACACGAAAGAAGCCGAAACTGCCGATACCTATATCGAAAAAGCAACCCACGACCTCAGCAAAGAGCATCGTGTTAGGGTCGCGACCTCGGATAACCTCGAACAGACGATAATCCTCGGCAACGGCGCATACCGCATATCCGCTTCGGAGTTTTACGATGAAATAAAGCGCACAGAAAAGGCTATCCGCGAGTTGATAGAAACACTGTGACAAAAGAATAATGAAAAAAGGACGCTGCACAATTTCACAGCGTCCTTTTTATTTTGTATTATATTATGAACGGGCAAGTCCATCGACCTGAAGAACAACGCCCGTGATGTATGAAGCTTCGTCCGAAGCAAGGAAAACAAACGCATTTGCGATGTCCTCGGGCTGTCCAAGTCGTCTGAGCGGTATCTGCGCGATGAGCGGTTCTATCACCGATTTCGGAACGGACTTCATCATATCCGTTTCGGTGATGCCCGGTGCAACTGCGTTTACCCTTATTCCGTGCGATCCGAGTTCCCTTGCGAGCGAGAGCGTAAATCCGTTTACCGCGAATTTCGATGTCGGATATGCGATGCCCGACGGCTGACCGTAAATGCTTACCATAGATGAGGTGTTGAGGATAACGCCTGAACCCTGCTTTGTCATAATATCCGCAGCCGCTTTTGAGCAGTTGAATATAGCTTTCAGATTGAGATCCATTACTCTGTCGAAATTTTCCTCGGTGTAATCGGAGAATTTCATCATATCAGCTGTGCCAGCGTTGTTGACAAGGATATCTATCCTGCCGTATTTTTCGGAGATGTCGTTCATTGTTTCTTTGACCTCCGCAAAGTCGGCGATGTTCGGGAAGATACCCTCGACCTTTGCGTCGGGACATTCTGCCTTTATGTCGGAAACCGCCTTTTCGGCTGTCTCTTTTTTGCTTGCGCAGAGAATGACTGAAGCTCCCTCTTTCAAAAATGCCTTTACGATCGCAAAGCCGATACCTCGGCTTCCGCCCGTAACAACAGCAACTTTTCCGTTTAATCTCATAATGGTTTCCGCCTTTCTGTAATAAATTCAAAAAGATAAATATCTATATATTTAGGAATACGCTGATTAAAGCGAAGCGTTCGTTTCGCCGTTTTGAGAAATGTACGAGTTCCCGTCTTTGAGTTCATTTTGAAAAACGGCTGAAACGTATTAATCAGCGTTTTCCTTAGTATACATTATTTTCGGCGGCAAGTCAATAGTTTTTAGTCGGATAATGTTTGTGAAAAATGGAATACTACCGCTTGCCGATGTATATATTTTTATATGGAGGTGCAAAATGAAACGAAACAAGCTTACCGATATTCTTATCTATATTATCTCAACCGAAGCCGTCGGTGCGCTGTCAGCACTTTTTTCGGGCGGCTATTCAGACTTTTTTGAAAAGTACGAACGAGCGCCGTTACAGCCGCCGATGTGGGTATTTCCCGTTGTCTGGTCGATACTTTATGCGGTAATGGGATATTCCGCTTATCGTGTGGCTGAAAAAATGGAGAGCGTTGCCGCAAAACGTGCGCTGACGATCTATTGGCTTCAACTCGGCGTGAATTTCCTCTGGAGCATCGTTTTCTTTCGGTTTGAAGCGCTTTGGGGAGCGTTTGCGGTGATAATTGCACTTCTTGTACTGATAATCGCAATGATTATTCTGTTCAAAAAAGTCGATACCGCCGCCGCTCTGATGAATATCCCATATCTGCTGTGGGTGATATTCGCTTCCTATCTGAATTTTATGACGGCACTTATAAATTAGCGCAAAAAAACGGGCAGCCTGTAATAGACTGCCCGTTTTTTTATTTTTTAAGCTGTTTTGTCAGCTTTTTGCTTTGTGAAGCTTAGATGTCTTCCGAATCGTTGTCAGTCATCGATACCGGGAATTTCGGGAGCTGCGTAAGTAACAGATGTTACAACGCCTGCGTCAGCTACAATATAGAAGCCGTTAGCTGCAATGTAAGCTGCTTCTTCGTCAGAAAGCTCCCAAGTGTAGGTAGTGCTGCCCGATGTTGCTGGTACAGTTTTAAGAGTAGCACTCTCGTCTGCCTTTTTGAACTCAATTGAATTTTCTACAGCATTTTCGAGAGTTACTGTAATAGTACCCTTTGCAGCGACGTCACTTTTTGCGTTTATTTTCAAAACATACAATGCGAGGTCAACTGAACCGGTGTAGTCAAGATCACCGAATGTTTCGGTTTTTGCAGCGGGAGCTACAGGAACGGGTTCTGTGTAAGTAACAGATGTTACAACACCTGCATCACCGTTTATATAGAATCCGTTAGCCGTGATCTCTGAAGCCTGATAGGCTGTAAGAGTGAATGTTAAGGAAGTTGCGCCGTCAGCGAGTGTTTGCTTTGCAAGGACTGTGTAGTTACGGTAGCGAAGAGTGATCTCGTTTGCAACATGTTCCTTAAAAATAACTGTAATAACACCATTTTCAGCAACGTTCGCTTCACTGATAGCTATTACATATTCGGAAAGATCCAATGATGCATCCGTGAAACCAATTATCTGAGGTTCAGTAACAGTCACAGGAGGAGCTAAGTATTTAACACCGGTTACAATGCCCTTTTTGCCGCTTACTGTGAAGCCGCCTGCAGTGATCTTTGCAGCCTGATCGTCTGTAAGATCAAAGTTTGCATAACCATTGCCTGTATTAGATGCATTTGCAAGCAGGTTGCCGTCTGCATCGTAAAGAGCGAATGTAGCAGTGTCTTTAAAGGTTACGTGGATAGTACCGTTTTTAACAACCTTCGCTGCACCGAACTTCAGTACATCTTTCGCAAGGTCAATGCCGTCTTCATATTCAAAAGGAAGTGTTGCATCAACGATGTGTTTCTGGATATCAAGTGAAACGCCGTTGAATGTGCCGTTGACAACATTTGCATAACCTACAAGAGTAAACTGATAGAGAGGCTGCTTGGTCTTGCTGTCAAGAGGCGAAGTGATCTTGAGGAGCTTTTCGCCGTCCTTCATAAGTGTAAGATCGCCCTTGAGTGCGAGGTCTCCTGTAAGAGCAATGTCACTGTTTACGATGATCGTAGTTCCGTCAGTGTTGCTTGCTGTGATGCTGAGTCCGCTGTACTTACCCTTTGTGGGAAGTGTAAGTTTTTTCAGTTCGATATTATCTGCACTCTGGGGGAGTGTGAGCTCGTAGATGCCGTTTGCATTGTTGAGTTTGGTGATGTATGCAACTGCATTGTCGTAGGTGTCGAACAGACGTATAGACTGGTCGGGTGCGGTGAGTGTATACTCATTGTCTTCCTTAGCAGCGATGAGCTTGTTGCCCGAACGAACAATGATGAATTCGCCATCGTTGAGTATGATGTCGTGTCTTATCATGTCGCCCTTAACTGCTGCGACCTGATCGCCGTCCTTAGCGCCTTCAACCTTGATGGCGAAAGTCTTCTCTGTGTCGATATTGCTAAGGTCAATGTTCTTGGCTGTTGCGAGAGGATAGATGAATGTGGGATAATTTCCGTTAGATCCTTCGCCGACAGAGATTTCGGTTGCAGCGGCAAATCCAGCCTTGTCTCCGAATGTTACAACGGAGTTTACAGCGAATGTGCCGACATTTACCTTGCCGCTTACTGTCATGTTGTCCATGAGTCCGAATGTACCCTTGACGCCGTTGATGTTTGTGAACTGGCTTACCTTCTTGTTTGCGTCATAGGAAACGTGGCTGTTTTGAGCCATGAAGCTGTAATTGCCAAGATTAATGCTCATAGGCTGAACTGCACCCCTGACAACCTTGTCAAGATTAATATTCATAAGTACAAGGTTACCTGTGAGTGTGAGATCCTTAGCTGTTGTAATAGTGTCAAGCGTTGCTTCAGCATCCGGATCGGTGACCTTCGTTGAACCTTTGACAATAAGTGTGTCATAAGTCTTTGCCTTAGGAAGAACGAGTTCATTGCCGTCCTTTGCACTGATCGAGTAAACACCGCTTGGATTTTTGAGCCTTTCGATGTCCTTGACAGCATTTGCAAATGTGTCATACGATCTTGCCGCAACAACTTCAGGCACATCGTCACCAAATGGTGATCCCGAATATTCTACAACCCTTAAGACATTATTCTTGTTTACAGCCTTAAGATTGTTGCCCGAACGAACAACAACGAGGTCGGTGCTGCCTGCAACTCTTACGAGGTTATTGTCTGTGTAGTCGCCTGCGATGGATGCAAGGATGTCTCCTTCAGCGATCTCATTGTTTTCGCCTCTGTAAGCAAGGGTGAATTTGCTGAATCCTGCGATGTTCTGGAACTTAACGTTCTTGACATTGGACTTGTCATAGGTGAAAATAACTGTTGAGCTGCTGCTGGGGGCTGTGATAGAGCCTTCAAATGCAGAACCTGTGCCTTCGAGTATGATCGACGCATCATGTGCATAGAATGTTACGGTCTTTGCAACCTTGCCGCTAATAACAATGTTGCTGTTCATATTAATGCTGCCTGTGCCGGTTATGTTTCCGATCATGCTGCTCGGTGCAAATGCTTCACCGTTGCTGTGATCTGCGGAAATTACATTAAAGATGGTCAATGCGTACTTGCCGAGGCTGATATTGATAGGCTGAACAGAGCCGTCTTTCTTGTTAACCTTGTTTAAGGTGATCTTAGTGCTGAAAATGAGATCGCCTGTAAGTGCGAGGTCGGAGGTTATATTGATATTAATATCGGATTCAGCAGCATAGTAGAGAGAACTATACTTTCCTGCAGATGGGAGAGGAAGCTTAGCCAAAGTCTTGCCCTCAAACATCTCAGGTGTGAGCTTGATGACGTAATCGGTTGTCTTTGTGCCTGTTGCGTTGATGTCCTTGATAGCTTCGTCGAGGGTCTTGTAGTAAGCTGTTCTGCCGTTTACGTTTACTTCAACGAGGTATTTGTTGCTTTCGGAGTCAACCTTAGGAACTGCAATAAGATTTCTGCCGTCCTTGATGATGTAATAGGAATCATTCTCTGCGAGGTTGTCATCGCTCGGAGCAAGCTGGTCTGCATAAGGTCCTGCGATAGTACCGATAACTGTCTTTTCGGTGATCTGTGCCGTCTTGTCCGTTTCAGGGTCAGCGAGAATGAACTTTATCTGTTTGGAATCACTTCCAAAGCCGTTTTTGCCGATAACGAGCGGATTTCTGTTATTTGCCTGCCTGTAAACAACAAGTACGCAATCGCCGTCCTCGGTGAGTACGGGTTCGGTTTTGATCTGTACAGTGTTGAGGATACCCTTTACGGTAAGGCTTGCCTTTTCGTCAATAAAGTAAAGATAAGTCTTGGCTGTGAGGTTGCCCGTAACTGTTACGGAGGTGTTTTCGATAGGCTTGCCCTCCCAAGCAGTTTCGCTTGTGGCATCGCTGTTGAGTGACTGGAGGTAATACGAGTCTAAATAACCTTCTGATGCAATGCCAATAATTGCTGCATTTACGGTATTGACTGTTACGTTTGAGAGGTTGACAATGCCGCTTGATGTAATGCTCTTTATGCTCTTTGGTGTTTTAACGCCGTTGAGTGTAAGTTCATTTTTGCCTGCGGCAATTGTGAAGTCAACAGAAGTGTTTGCTCCGTTTACTTTCTTTACAGAATCAAGCTGTACTTTTTGGAATATAGTGTTGCCTGTGAGTGCGATATTGCCTGTGAAAGTGATAGTGTTTATTTTGTTGGGCTTTTCGTCATTATGGGATATGAACGTAAGCTTGTCGAATGTCTTTGCAGCAGGCATCTTAAATGCACCGTTTATATCGAGATCATTTGTAAGAATAACTAAATAATCGATATCCTTATTGCCTGCCTTTGCATTTGCGGCAATTGTGCTGAGAACATCGCTCCACTGTGCGAACTGTATTTCCACATTGTTAACGTTTATGGTGTATTTGAGTGTCATTGCGATCGGGAGAACCTTTATGTCCGAACCAACTCTTGCGAGTGTTGTGCCTTCGGGTGCGCCTCCGGTGATCAAAATGTTTGTAAAGTCTGCTGTCTTAGCTGTAAGAACTGTGTCCTTTTCAGCGAAAGGCAGAAGTCTGCCTTCTTCATCGGCTAATCCGATGTAAACAGGATTTAATATTTCGCCTGTTACAGTGATCTGCTTGTATCCATCATCGTTTTTGATATACTGGATGTAGCCGGGATTTGACTTTTCTTCAGACTTGATGTTTGTGAATGTTGCTGATGCTGTATTGGTGAAGTATACAGTAGAACCTGAACCCAATACAAGGTTTGTTGCCTTAACTGTGTTGCTGAACTTAGTAGTGCCATCTGCCTGAATAGTGCCGAAGCCCGATACATCTGCCGTGATATCGGAAATCGAGGCATGCGGGCAGTCAAGAGTAAGAGTAGACTTAGCTCCGCCCTTTATTGCAGTAAGGTTGGTCTCAGCATTATCCAATACAAGATCCTTGGATGCCGACATTGTGAATGTCTTAGCAGTGGATTTAACATTGATATCCGTAAATCCAACAGTTGTCGGGAGTGCAATTGTAGCAGCCTTTGTTGTGATAGTCTGTGTAGATTCGCCGTAAGAGGAGATATAGATCTCTTTAGCCTTTGAAGCTGCAGGTAATGTGAACTTGTCAATAGTAACATCCTTGTCAACACCGATAACGTATGATGCCTTGCTGTCATTTGCTGTGTTGATGTACTTGACAACGTCGTCCCACTTTTCAAACGGTACGAGATCATCTTCTTCATCTGAATCCATTTTTCCAACATAGAAATAAACTGTTACAAGCTTTTCGGGTTCGAGTGTGAATATGATCTTGTCATAAATATTGATTGAATTACCTGAGGAGTATGCGTAGGTAACCTTGCCGGTGATGCCTGTAAGCTTGCCGTTTTCGTCCATTTCAGCGCCGACTACGTCGGAGACCTTGGAAACGTCGAAGTCATCGATAACAGTAGAGAGGTCAAACTCGCCGTCAACAACTGTTCCGATATTTCTTACATTGCCGTTAACTTGAATTGTTTCAAGCTTGTTAAGGCCTGTGAGGTCGAGCGATGTAAGGCTGTTATTGGAAGCATAAAGGGTAAGAAGTTTGGTGTTGTTGGAAAGATCAAGCTTTGTAAGACCGCAGCCTGAGACATATAGCTCTTTGAGCTCTGTATTTGCTGTCAGATCTATGGAATTAATGCCTGTATAAGCGATAGAAAGATCTTCAAGCTTGGTGTTCTTGGAAACATCAAGAGATGTTAACTTTGTTCCACTAACAGCGAGCTCTAAAAGCTCTGTCATTGCCGATGTATCAAGCTCGGAAATAGCTGTGCTGGAGAGATGGACAGTGGTAATATCTGCAGGAAGCTTAACGGAAGCAAGCTTTGTGCAGTGACCGGCATCGAGCTGAATCAAAGAGTCATTCTGCGAAAGGTCGAGAGCTGTTATTTTGGTGTTTCCTTCAATATTGAGTTCTCTAAGAGATGTAAGGTACTCAATACCGCTGAGATTGGTTACCTTTTCAAATATTGTTTTCTCTGATTCTTTCACTCCGAGTGCTGTGATCTTGGCAATATCGGATTCGGAGAGAGTTTTTCCGTCTGTGCTGTATGTTTTAAGAAGATTGCGGAAGTTAGCATCAGGGAAGTTCTTGGTATCGATAGCTATCTTCGTTTCAGCAGGAGCTTCATATTTGACAGATGTGACCGAAGCATCTTTTCCGCCCAAAACAAAACCGTTTGCGGAGATCTCAGCTGCTGCGGCTTCATCAAGGTCAAATGTTACTGTGCCTTTACCGTTTTTGATATTGGAAACAGAGCCGGGAGAACCTGCGAATTCAGTATAGTCAGATTTTTTGAGCATTATCTGAGCATTCTTGGCATCTTTATATGCAACAATGATCTTGCCGCCCTTTTTAACATCTGTCTTGCCAACAGATACCCAGCTGCCCCAATTGCCGAGTGTGTTTTCGCCGACCCAAAGTTCGCCCTCGTCAAGAACAAGCTTTGTTGCGGAGAGCGACACCCATGTAGCCGTTATGTTATCATAATTTTGATTGAAAGCGTCTATTGTGCCGATGCTGTCGGAGATAGAAGTTGTATCGATAGCCTGTTCGCCGTCCCAATAGCCGTCCATCCATGTCTGCGACCAAACAACGGGTTCATCGGAGCTAAAGAGTGTTACCGATTCGGCAGGGACATCTGTTTGTGGAGTAACAAGTTCTACTCCTGTAATAGTAACGTCATTGCCCGAAATGCTGATGCCGTTTTCCTTGATGGAATTAACTGCCGATTCGTCAAGGAGAAATGTATGATAGGCATCATCAGCCGATGGTACGGCACGGCTGAGATTGGAATGACCCGATGCGACAATAAATTCAGGGTTCGTTTTATCCGCATTTACAGTAAATGTTATTTTGAGAGAGTTGTTTGCAGCAGCGTCAGCAAATTGAGCTGCATCAACTGTTGCGGAATTCTTGATGTCGTCTATCGGACCGCGTATTCCCAGATCGGTCGTTTTCTTGTGTTTGACTGTGCAGGAGCTTATTCTATGACCGTTTCCGGACACGGTCAGACCGTTTTTCACCATATCTTCAGTGAGGGTAAAAGTGTAAGTACCGTTTTCATTAACACCGTCTGCAGCACCTTCTACAGCTATATCTTCAGGAACACCCGCTTCAGGTTCTACATCTGTATAATAGAGAATTGCTGTATCTCCTGCTGCCGAACCGCTCGGGACATTGGTATTCATAGTAAGTGTACCGATGGTATATAGGATATCTTTTGTCAGTTCATTTATGGAAGTGACATCGACGCTGTTAACAAAAACCTTATCGCCCATGATATGGAACAGACTTGCTGACTTATCCGTAAGTTTGAAAGTGAGTATTTCATTTACATCGGAATCGGGAGTGATCTCATTGCCCTCGGAGTCGGTCAGCCTGATAGCGCAGCCTACCGCTGCACTGTAGTTTATGGTGATAATGTCACCTGCGCTGCCTGCATTCGGGATATCAATAACGCCTGTTTCCAAAACCTCGTCAAGGTCAACAGAACCGCTCCATAGTGATTTGGAGGATTCGGGCGTGGAGCTGCCCTTTGTGGTTGCGGTGATGTTAAGACCCTGTGCCGTAAAGGTGTATTGGTCGCCTTTATTCGACGCACCGTTATTGATATCACCGCCATAGGAAAATGCCAGATCGGTGTTTGCGCCGTCTGCTTTGATCTTTTTGGCATTGAGAACTGCCTTGTTATCGGTAGCGTAGACATAATCGCCGTCGTAGCTGTAGCCTGTTTGATTTTTGGATGTCAGCTTAAGTGAAAAGCCGGTATCTAATGTGTTGACAGGCTTATTGGTTGCGGCAAATATGTCGATCGGAACGAGCGCTGTCTGAGTGACAGCGATAGCAGCCGCCGAAAGACCGGCTACCATTCGTTTGAACTGCATATTATCATCCTTTCGTGATAAAAATTTCCTGTGCAAAGACCTTTCTTTGCATTGCTTTTTTGCAAAAAAATCAGATTTAAATATTTGTAGAAATATTTACAAACATTTGAAAAATAATGTGAAATTTTTGCATAATAATTATATCACTTTCTTCATTAAAAATCAAGACATAAT
>CALANW010000055.1 GCA_937926145.1 uncultured Ruminococcus sp.
CGTATATCCATTGTAATATATCCTCCTATTATTTCTTATTACTAATTTTAATTATATCATAGCTTGTGATATAAATCAACATTTTATGAATGGAAAATGCCTCCCACAAATAATGCAGGAGGCAGCAAAAACTCTATTCAATTTTTTTCTCAAATAACCTCAACCGAATCGGGTCTGAGATAATATTTCGTACCAACATACCTAACTCTGATATGACTTCCTTCAGGAATATCACGAAGCCCCATATAATTGTTGTTATCTTCAAATGCGGTAAATTTCAGTCCCTTGACCTTCTTGGCTTTACCCTTTGTATCAAGATTTACATAGGCAACAATATCTCCGCTGTCATTCCACCTTTTGCAAACAAGCGTACCTTCAAGCACCTCCTTAGAACAGTTCAGATGGTAGTCAAGTGTGTTAATATCTTTAGGGAAATTATCCCATGTATAAATGCTCATAATATTACATCCTTTCTACATTTGTTAGATTATTTCTTCCGGTGCGTGACTTTTTAAAGGCAAGTCTGAGCCTATCCCCTTCCGTCATTTCGGGTATACCGAAATACTCCTTGTTGGAGAAGGCTGAACACATAATCTTGTGTCCATCATCAAGTTCAACGTATGCAAGAACGTTTCTGCTCTTGCCCCATCTTTTAAGTACAAGTGTACCCTCGAAAACGCCCTCATCTTCCTGAAATTCATACATATCAAGCTGCATTTCAGGATGTGCCTTTGCGAATTCCTTGAACTGGTCGTTTGAAAATGCTCTTTTTTCGTTTGTCATATTGACCTTCCTTTCTTCTTACATTTCTCTCAAGCATCTGTCCAATGCCGTTAGGATTCCCTGTGATAGATTACTGTCCTCGTACTCAATATCCCAGGCATATTCTCGAAAAGCCGCAACTGTCATTTTGAGCTGATCCTCATCGAGAGCTTCAAGAAATGCCATAATTGAAAACGATGCAATATCTTCCCATTCCATATAGTCATCCTCTGTTTCACAGCAGCACTTAATATCTGCCACTGCATCACGAACACGTTCATAAGATTCATCAGAAATTAACATATTATTTACCTCCAAATTTGTTATTGCACTCTCCGCATAGTACAATGCGGAGAGCACATGGTTGTTTACGCATTCTTTCTCCTGCGAGGAAGAATAGATTCGATAGCGGTTGCAGCCATTGCATCCGCTGAATTGATAGCATGAGCATAGATCTTGCTTGTGGTTGCCGAGGTTGTATGACCTAACCTCTTTGCAGTAGTTGTAATAGGAACACCGCTGGAAATAAGAAGCGAAGCATTTGTATGACGCAGACCATGAATCGAAATATACGGCAGATCATTCTTTATAATAAACCTGTGAAACCATGCCGTAACAGTACATGGATTTATCGGCCTGCCGTCCCATGCGGTAAATACCTTTCTGCTGTCCTCCCACTTCTCTCCCAGCTTATCTGCTTCATTGTCCTGCCAAATCTTAAAGTCACGAAGCATATCAATCACAACGCCGCCGACCTTAATAACACGCTTGGACGAAAAAGTCTTTGTTTCTTCCTCAAAAACACCCTTTTCGGGAAGATACTGAGTAGTGCGCTGAATGTGAATAATATTGTTGTCAAAATCAATATCCTGCCATTCAAGACCGCAGGCTTCTCCACGCCTCATACCCGTATGTAAAATAAGAGGAATAATTACATCAAAAGGATGTTCTGTCTTGTCATATACGGTATTGAGCAGAAGCTCCGCCTGATCGTCATCAAGAAATCTTGCTTCCGTCCTCTCAACCCTGGGAGAACGTGTCCTTGCACATGGATTGTTCTGAATGACCTCATCATAAACAGCCTGCTGCATAATAGTTGAAATGAGCCTGTGATGATGAAGAATAGTCAGATCCGAAAGCTTCTTTTCATCGGGAGTGAACAGATCAGTAACGCTGCAATTGAAAAAATCCGCAAACTTTACCGCTGTATTTTCATTCACATTCTTGCCTGCACGAATAACATCAACAGTACCAAGACCAATGCCGACCTGTCTTGAAAGCTCGGGACGAGTGAGTGTCATACTCAGCTCATGTGCCTTTTCATTGGGAGTGTACTTGGTATCCATACGCTTTTCTTCCCTCAGATCATCATAAAAGGAATACAAATGAAACGGCTGAATAAGCTCCATCTTGTAATGCCCGATAGCCGGAATAATTCTCCTGAGGAAAAGCTTATACCTTCTGCAAGTAGTAGGTTTAAGGTCGTTCTCCGCTCTCTTGATCCATACGCAGTTGACATATTTCTCAAAGGTCATTTTGCTGTCAAGAACAACTCCCCTTTTGCACTTCTCATCAAACATTACTGCCTGTCGGTTAAGCTCTTTTTCTATCTGTTTAGCGGTCATGCCCGGGTCGGGTGTCCACGTCATGTTTTTCATGAGTTTCTTCCCATTGGAATCATATCCGCAGGAACTTCGTATTAGATAGCTGTTCCCACGCTGTTTTATACTTGCCATATTATCACTTTCCTTTCTTTTGGTTTGACATTCCGAAAGAAAAATGATACAATAACAGTGTTAGGGTTACTTATCATTTTTCTTCGGAAGTCTGATTTGTGACTTAATTTCATTATTGAAACGGGACGGTCTTTTATGTTGGCGCATGAAAGACCGTTTTCCGTTCCTTACAAATATAGTATAGCACATTCACTTTTGTTTGTCAACGCTTTAAAGCGATAAATTTATTTTTCTTACTTTCTCACCACACCATTTGCGGGAGATTTATCTCCAAAAACCACATTTATAAGGTTTTCTTCGCTGATAAGGTACTTTCTTCCTGCCTTGAAACAGGGTAACTGCCCTGTAATGCACATCTGACGGACACGATATTCTGTAAGACCGTCAATAAGCGCAGCAGCCTCCTTGATAGTAAGTATCCTTTTCTTTTCCATAGTATCACCTCCCTTCACCTGTCATTCAGACTTCTGCCTACTTCCACGATCCTATCCAGAAACCAGGGAATGAACGCAGGCAGTCCATATCGCACAATAAAATACATCACAATGACTATATGGTATGTTATCATCAGATTTATTGGAATAATATTTCTGATATAGTCCCCAAGAAAAACAATCGCTCCGAAATCTGCCAGCAGCATTGAGAAAAATCCTTTACATATGAAAACGTCAAAATGATCATTAAAAAAGCTGAGGAGTTTTAGTCCGCCAAATAATATTATCGTAAGAATAATGACCACAACCAAAGCTGTCAAGATTATAACTATCACCCACCACAATATTTTGGTGACTGTTTTATTCCCTATGTTTTCCGTCAGTCCCGCGATCAAGCAGATAAGCCATTTTACACCGCCGAACGCCGCAGCAAAAGCATGACCTACTGACGATAACGCTTCGACAAAATCCTTTCTGAAAATCTCATTCCTGCAAATCGCCATTATCGACACCGCGACAGCATAGAGAAGCGGAAATATGTAAAACACCATATCATTCACTTTCCGGTGGAGATCAAACCACGCTCCCAAACGTTCCGGTATAGTTTTTTTCTTGACTATCATGTCAACTCTTTCATTTACCACATTCTCATGATAAGCACGCAGTTTCTTTGCTTCTGCAAGTTCCCCCGCTGCTTTTTTCCTGTCCTCAACAGCAGCCGAGTTATTTTCCCTCGTTTCTTCAATTTTTTTATCATACTCACTTTTATGACAGTTATAACATTTAGCCTCATACCTGTATTCATACCGAGGCGGCTTTTTTCTTTCCGTTTCAAGCTCATTCTTAACGTTCCCAAGCTGAGTTTCTGCGACGTTCAGTTTCTCTTTCAAGCTCTCGATAGTATTCGTCTGATTCTCTTTCTCCGACAGTTTCTTTTTCAGACTGATATTCTCCTCCAACAGCTGAGTGTTCTGAGAAGTAAGACTGTATATCTTCAATTCCTGCTGACCAATCAAAGTCTGCTGAACCGTCAGGTTCTTCATATCCGAAACCGGTTGACCGGTGTTTATGTTCTTCAATGACATTAAGAATTGCCTCCTTTATAAAGTTCTGACCAAGCTTTTCTCCACGAATCGCCTTTGCTTTCTTCGGATGCTTATACGCTATAGTCTTTTCTGTATTTCTTGTGATTTCAATGCCGTACTGAGCAAGGATATTCTGAAACTCCTCCATGTCAGCGGAATTCTGTTTTGCGTAATCAATGACCTCGCAAAGCTCCTGTTTCCAGCTTGTCCCTCCCCGCAAGATTATCTGTCTTTCCGCCTGACTCTGACGGGCAGGCTCTCTTGACGGTTTGCGGAAATCCACAGGAGTAAGTCCCTTTTCAAGAGCAAGCTCATTGGAAAGATCCTTTATCGCCGTATATGCTTTCGGTGATATCTGCAGCATCTTACCGTTTGTGAAATTTACAGAATTTATGACAATGTGACAATGCACATGATCTGTGTCCGTATGAGTTGCGATGACAATCTCACTATCAGGAAATGCCTTCCTGCATAGTTCTTCGGTAAGCTCATGAGCAAGTTCGGGAGTAATATCATCATAGGTCGAAAAGGAATGTATGAAATGATAATACTTTCGGCTGCTTTTGCTCTGAGCCTTGTTCCACACTTTCTTTGTATCTGCAAACTGCATTGCATAGTCCACATCATCATCAAGATAGAATGATGTCACAATAGCCGCCTTATCGGGACGGGTTATGTAATCAAGCGTTGGCTTGGGAGAGGTCTTGAAACCGCCCTTACCACCTCCCCTCTTGTTTTCGGCAGCCTTAAAGATCGGCATTTTCGTTCACCATGTTCAGACCGTCAAGCATATCAGCGATCTTCTTGTAAAGGTTATTCATATTGTTCGCAGCCGTTTTTATGGTCCACTCAGGAATACCCGTCTGGGTGCCATGCATGAAACGGAGGCACTGATTGAAATTGTTACCCTCACGTTTAAGCTCCACAGCCAACTCTCTGAAGCCTTCAGGAACAATGATAGGCTTGTCCTGTACAAGAGCCATAATGAAATCGGCTCGGCTTCTGAGTTTTGATTTCTGCATTTTCTTTTCAAATTCCGACAGCTCGCTATCGGTCAGTCTGATAATGAGCTGCTTATTGCGGCGGCGCTTTTCAGACTTTGGATGCTGTGTATTCACAGTATCCCTCCTTTTCTTTGCCGTTGGGCGTTTTTGAGAGGGTCTCGGGGGACACTTCCCCTGAGCGAGGCGCCGCTTGCGGCGGTCAACAGGCTTCCTTTTGGATAGCCGGTTGACGTACCTCGCTATGAACCCTCCGGGTTCATACTTTCGCCCCTTTGGGGCGTTTGGCAGCCATTGGCTACTTTGTCTTTCCGCTCCCCCGGAAAGACAATTTCCATTGAGGCAATATGCCGAAATGGTATGTTCGGATGATTCATGCAGCCGAATTTCGTCGGAATTCAGCACGGAGGAAGCATATTTTGCAAAATATGTATATGATCCCGAGGTAAATGTATTGAAATATCAGAAAACAAATACACATATTTATCTGAGCAAGTTAACTTTATAATGTTGTATATACAAAAATGCAATTATCAATACGCCCGAATATACGAAATGTGCAGAAATATGCTCATTCATATATCACACAGCAAAATCGAAGTCGATCTCTGCACCGAAATCCGCGTCTGCTTCGACGGTTGAAACAGTTTCAGACTTTGAGGGAACCTGAACACCTGCCAGACTGGAGATATACATTGCCATAAACGCAGGCATTGCCTTTTCCACAGCCGATTCTACCGCACCTACCATCTTATCGATGAAAACGTCCTCTCGTTCCTTAGTAGTAAAATACGGATCAATGCTTCTTTTCTCCTCACGCTCAAAATAGTCAATAACCGCATGAGCAATAACATTACTGAACGACTTGTACTTGTCCCTGTCCATATTCATAAGGTACTCATATGCTTCCTTATATACCGGACGATCTGTGTTAAAGCGAATGTTTGTGAGCCATACACTCATACTATCCCTCTTTTCATCGCTTCATAAAGCATATTCTCATATCCCCTTGCATTAGCTCTTACATCGGTAATGTATTCCACATTCTCAAGGTGAGAGCCGAGATAATCTCTCAATATATTACTGCCTCCGCCTGTAACATAGAGCTTCATCATTCCGGGATCGTACTCATACTTTTTAAGAACAGCATATACCCTGTTTGCATATTCGGATATAGATTCCTTAATGCACTCAAGGTATTTGGGACTGATATTATCAGTTCCACTGCGGATGACATTTTCGATAACCATACGATCGGGATTAACACCAAACTTGTCCATAACAGCATTTCCGGCAGCAATCACACACTGGTTTACACCCATTTTTTCGGTATAGAACTTTGTGTGAACAGGCTTTCTGTTGTTAATATAGAGAATGTTGATAGTGCCGTTTCCTATATCAGCAACCATATTAGTTCCGACCATTGTAGGTAACCTTTCAATCACAGCTGCATACCCCTGGGGATTAACCTTACAGCCAATCAAATTCACAGTAAAGGGTTTATCATTGAACTCAAACCTGACTTCTCTTTCTCTCATAAGATATTTCTTGAATTCCTCTCCCTGAGCCGACACCCATGTAAGCGGAAGTCCTGCGGCAAGATATACATCAGCTTCATGAAGATTGGCGATCCTCATTTCCTTAGCAATACCCATAAGGGTTGCTGCATAATAGTCATCATCTTCTGTCTTGTTAGAAATGAAATCCTTTGCAGAATCTGTAAAGGTATAATACCTCTCGTTCCAGAAAAGAATGTCACCTCTGAATGTGGGTTTGGTATCTGATACAATGATGCCGTTTGGAGTAACGGTATTCGCAGTTTTAATGCTGCCATAACCATGGTCAACACCTATCAGACGAAAATTATTAAATACTTGCATAAAATTCCTCCTTGTGATATAATTTTAATAGATATAATACAACTGCCACCGAATCAATACAGATTTTTCAAAAGCTGTATCGTTCTCGTTGTGATTCCATTATATATCAATCAAGCGATATATTCTATGACGAAAACTTGCTGCTTTCTTGCTCGATCTATTGAATTTCAAGGAGATAAACATGGCTCAAATCACGCTGTCAAGCCTTTTTTCTATTCTTTGTGATTACATACCCGGATCATCACAGGACAAAATTTATGAGGATCTTTTTCACTCATATTTGCATTTTTATAAAATGGAAACAAATGAGAGCACAGTTTCAAGAATACGAAGCGGCAAAAATCGTCCATCAGCAAATATGATTGAATATTACAGTGCCAAAAGCAGTATTAACGATCTGACCAAAGATATTGAAACGAATATTCTGACCGGCATTTCACATAAATTTGAGCTTTGCAACGAAATAGTAAAATTATTTGATGAAAGCTCAATTGATGAGCGTGACAAAGAATCGGTGCTGAAATATTACCCTGATAATGAAGAGAAAATATCTTTGTTCCTTGCAAAAGCATTTATCTTCGCAACAAACTCGCCTATCACTGACAAAAATGCATCCCCGATTGTTGCAGAAAGGGTCACTCTGCCGGTGATTTCGCCCTGTAAACATTTTTCGGGCAGAAAAAAAGAGCTTGAAGCACTGCATGAAATGCTTCAAACTCATGATAAAATATTTATATATGGTATAGGCGGAATCGGGAAAAGCGAATTTGTCAAGCAGTACATCTCCGATCATAAAAAGGAATACACCAACATTCTTTATATGACATACTCCGGTTCTCTGAAAAGCACTATTGCCTCACTGGATTTTCATGATGATAAATCAAGAGATTCTGTTGATACACGCTTCTATCGTCATAATATATTTCTGAAACATCTGAAAAACGATTCTCTTATAATTATAGACAATTTTGACATTATGCCCGACATGGACGAGAATCTTGAGGAAATTCTATCATATAACTGCAAGATCATTTTTACCACAAGAAATCATTTTGACGATTACAATCTGTTTGAGCTTTCCGAAATGGATACAAACACTCTTATGCTCATAGCTAAGAGTATGAACATCAACGAAAGTGCCGATATGTTGTCCCGTCTGTTTTCTGCTGTTCATAATCACACGCTCTCATGTGAGCTTATTTTGAAACTGCTCCAGAAGAGTGCATATACATCAGAAGAGCTGTTTACGCATCTGATGAACGATCACGTCAAGCTAGATATTGCTGACAAAATTCGCCGCACCAACAAAGAATCAGCAACATATTACGGGCATATTCAGATTTTGTTTGATTTGATCTCCCTTACTGTTGAACAGAAAGACGCATTACGAATTTTATCCCTCATTCCCGTTTCAGGAATCGGTGACAGATATTTCTGCAAACTCACTGCCATAAAAAATATAAACCCCATCATCGAACTTGATGAAATGGGGCTTATCAGGTATGCAGATCATAATATATCCATTCACCCGCTGATTGCCGAAACTGCTACGGCTGAACTTGTGCCGGATATGGATAACTGCAGATTTTTCTTAAACAGTGTTTCAAGTGAATCGCTCATTATGATTGATGATATTCCCAATCGGGTAAGAAGCAGAATACTGCTGCCGATAGCAGATAATGTTATTGAATATGCAGTGCATAATGATATACATTATTATGTTGATTTTCTCATAAGTATGAGCACTTACGCCCAGGTTTTTGAAGATTGTCTGCATCTCGGAAAATTTATATCAGAAATTGATAAGTATATTGATGAAAGCTTCCATTCTTCAACCCATGCTGTTCACCTTATGTCAAAAGCGGCATTCAATATGCTTGTGGATAAAAATGTTTCTAAAGCAATTGAGTACACATCAAAGGCTGAAGAATATTTACCCTCCGATATCCCGGAAAATGATGTTGCACTTGCTTTTAACATATACAACAACCTGCTCTGTTTCTTTATAGAAAGCAACGAACCTGATAAAGCCGAAAAATATCTATCCAAAGCTATCAAACTGGTAGATAAATTACCTTATGAATCAAACGATCAGCTTGTGCTTCTCCGAAACATCAGCGAATATTACAGACTCAGAAAAGATTATCCATCTGCTACCAAGTTTGCCAAAATTGAGATACAAATTTATACGGATCGCCGCATTCTATCCTACGATTATGCCGATGCGCTTATACGAGCTGCAAAAATATACACAGAATGGGGCAAGCCCGACAAGGCAAAATACTGTGCCGATCATGCTAATGTTGTTTTGTCTTGTCTGAATGGTAATGTTGTCGGAATGATTGAAAGCAAGGATTGAATATTTCAAAAGTGGAGCTTTGTTGGCTCCGCTTTTATTCATATATCATGGCTTACAATTATATAAAAATCTCATATAATAACTTTCAAGCTTCTCATCACAGATCTGCATCATTTCTTCCTTGTCCTCGTTGGAAAGATTTTTCCAAACAGTAGGCTCAACCTCAACAATACCCAGAGTCTTGGTATGTCGAAGCATCTGCATGTCCTCAAAACGCTTGAAAGGATTGGAAAGGATATTTCTCTGTGCATCTTTGTCGGTGTAGCCGCCTTTTGCAAAAATGCTGTTTGCCTTTTCAACAACAAGTCCGCTGTTTCGTCTGTCCTCATAGTAATTTCTGAAATAAGAAACAATATCATCCAGCTTTATCCTGCCCTTTGCATCTGCGTTGGTAAGGATAGCTTTTATCAGCACAGGCTTATACGAATAGCTCATATCCATCTGACGTATCATTTCCATAAAAAGCTCTTTGCGGTTTTCGTCATTTATGAGCTTCCAACCGAATTTCTCAGCTGTTTTTTCAAGAGTTTCTTCCGTGAAATATTTGAACGTTCTGTGCTCACTTATGGGAACAATCAGATCTGGGATTATCTCTCCCTCACGAATGTATTTTTCAACCGTTTCGGATGAAGCGTCAACACGACGGATAAACTCCATTTGCGAGATCATTTCTTCCGCTTCTTCCTGCCAGTTGAACACATCAACAGCTTCATAATCGGTGGCACTCACAGGAAAATCAATTATTGCATCAGGCTTTTCCCCCTTTGCATACAGTTCATTATCCGCAGCCTTCTGCTGTTTTGTTCCGAGAACAAGTTTGCCGGGCTTGTACTCGCAAAGCTTAAAAAGTCTGTGCATAGAATAAGGCATATTATACTGACTTGCATTGTCAACAAAGTCAAAAACAAGCAGACTTTCCTTGCCCTCCGAAAGTCTCATTCCACGACCGAGCTGCTGCGTATAAAGCACCTTTGACATTGTCGGACGAGCCATGAAAAGCACTTCCGTTTCGGAGCAGTCCCAACCCTCATTTAAGAGGTCACAAGCACATAAAGCCTTTATCTCACCCTTCTGAAATTTTGCAAGAAACTCTTTTCGTTCGGAGGCTTTCATAATGCCCGAAACAGCCGCAGCATTTATTCCACGATCTCTTATCATTTCTGCAATCTGCTCTGCGTGTTTAACACTTGCACAGAATATTACCGTCCGCCTTGTGCTGACATATTCCATAAATGTATCAACGATAAGCTGATTGCGTTCGGGTACAAAGATCTTGCTTTCAAGATCACGGATATTATACTGAACGCTGTTAAAACGCACCTTGGTAAGGTCAATATTTGTATGTATTCTTATGCAGCGCACAGGCACAAGTTCACCTATCTCAACAGCTGTCTGTATATCAAGCTTGTGTGCGGTATTCTTGAAAATATCAAGTATATTCTTATCATCTGCACGTTCGGGTGTAGCTGTCAGACCAAGCGTAAATTCGGGTTTAAAGTATGCAAGTACTTTTCGATATGTATCAGCCGACGCATGGTGAGCCTCGTCAATAATGATGTATCCGAAATCATTTTCTTTGAATTGCTCAAGATTAAGTGCAACGCTCTGCACACTTCCACAGACAACATAAGCATCAGACTGCTTGACAGTATCAACATATTTGCCGACAGAAACGCCTTTCCATAAACGTCTGAATGTTTCATAAGCCTGCTCGACAAGTTCATGAGTGTGAGCAATAAACAGTGTACGCTTTCCCACGCTGATTGCATCAGATACGGCACTAACGGTCTTTCCCGTTCCAGTTGCGTGATAAAGCAAAGCTATCGTTTCATGATTATCACGCATTTTACGCAAAGCTTCAAGTGCCTGTTTTTGATGCTCCTTCAGTTCAAGACTGCTGCCATCAATGGCTTTACCCTTCTGTGACGGTAGATAATCCGAAACCTCACGAAATATTGGAGTATTTCCGAGAAACACACGCAACTCGTCCTTTACAGTATCTGGTTGTATCTGCATCTGACGGACTGCCCAGCGAAAAACGTCCCATCCGAGATGGATCATACTATTCTGTTTGAGAAGATCATCATAAAACTTATTCTGCGAAACAAACTTCGGGTTGTGACTTGCCTCATCATCTATTTCAACAGCAATTTTCTGTGAGCCGTTCTCAATGTAAAAATCGGCAAATCTGTCATTCTGATAAATGTCATAAAAATGATACTGGGTATAAAGATAACCTGCCTTTTCTGCTCCGAAAGTTTCACTGAAAAGCTCTATAAACAGGTCTTCCGCACTGCTTCCCGATGCCGACCTTAGTGCTTGCTCTGCCATACTATTCATCTACCTTTTCAAGAAATATCCTGTCCTTGAATCCACCACGTTTATCAGCCTTTTCGACTCGCACACGTTCAAGTTCAGCTATGGAAAATCCTCTTGCCTCTGCAATAGCATACATGACTTCAAGCATATCCGCCAGTTCTTCAAGGCTCATGTCCACCTGATATTCGACACATTCTTCATTGAGCTTTTTGTCAAGCTCGGAAAGATATTCTTCTTCGGTAAGAACGTGGAAATAAGCTTTTTTGCCTGTATTTTCAATTATTTCGGGAATTTTGTCACGGACGAGTTTGTTATGTATGGGCATATTTATTCTCCTTTTTTATAGAAACGACAGCTGCTCCGTCCTGTAAAAAGCGTGTTCAAGCTCCTGTAACGGTTCTGCTTCCAATGTTTCAATATTACTTAACGGTCTTGCTTTTAGCTTTAGCTTATAGCTGTTGCTGAAGCATTTAACGATCTCGGCAGTGTCAAGATGAGTGAAGCATATCAGCTGAATCCTGAATTTTCTCGCTATCTCAAACATTGGCGTAAGAAGATGTGCCGATGAAATTGGTCCGAATGGATTATCAAGTATCAGTACTCCGCTTGAATCCTTTATCGAATTGGATATACTGCGTGAGAAATTCATCATTGATAGAATAAGTGCAAAGAATACAACAAAACGTTCGCCACCGGAGTTCTCTGTCAATGCTTTCTCCCATTTTCGATAAGAACTTGTCTGTGCCGAATTTCCTATTTTATAAACCGAAACAGGCATTTCATCCCTTCCGATATAGCTGTTGAGCAGCCTGCGGTAATTCATAATACTATGTGCCGACTGTTCACGAGTTCGGATATCGTTTTTTTCGTAATTGTTCAAGTATTCCTTAACGCTGTCTTGAATATACTGCTCCATTCTTGTCTTTGGAGCAGTATCATCTTGCGCAATTTCGGGCAGCTCTATCCTTATCATCTGTTTGTTCTGTTCAAATATCTTTACAGAGGACTTTTTTGCAAGGTTTTTCAAATCATCATACAGGGATTTGAGCCTTTGCATACAATGACTTACAAGTTCTGTTTTACTGCTTTCAATATCTCTGAGCTCAGTATCAAGACGACCTCTTTCTTTTTCAAGAGTCTGCATATCCTGTTCAAGCTTTTCATCCATTGTAAAATACTTATCCTTATCGGTTTCATTGTTTATGAATCCCATAAGCTGACTTGTGATGTTTTTGAACATGATACCACATTCCGAATATTTTAAAAGATTACCTTTTATCCATTCGAGAGCTTCTTTTTCAGCTTTCTGTAAACTCTTTTCAGAGCTTTCTATACTGCTGCGGATATCTTCGATTTTATCATCATAGATCTCTATAATATGATGAACATCGAAATTATCATTGTACTTTAGAGCAAACTTTTCCGATCTGTTAAGTTCAGCTTCCAGCTTTTTCGCATGGAACGAAACATCCGATATTTCATGATTGATCTGCACGATCTTGTCTGTATATTCTTTAATACGTTCATCAAAATTTGTACCTATTTCCGATTTGAGCAAAATCTCCTTCCCAAAATCACTGATCTTGTTTTCAGTTTCCTCCAGATTTTTTATAATTAGTTTTAAATTGGCTTCGTGAACAGCTTCCTCACCAAGCACCTCCCGCCATTCCTCATCTGCATCATTTTTTATATCTTCTTCAATCGCAATCGCTTCTTCGGAATATTTTACAACGCTGTATTCCTCTTCCGAAACATTCATTTTGGCAAGTGAAGCTGTCAAATTCGCAATTTTTCCACTGCACTTCTCAAGATCGTTATTCAGCCGGTGCTTATCATTGTCAAATTCTTTCCGAAAAGCATCAAATTCTGCTTTCAGTTCATCATAAGGTTCAGAAAGCAGCTCTGCGGTATCTCCGTCAGTTTCGGAATAAACCGTTAGATACTCCGTATTCTTTTCTGCCGCATATTTCTGCTCGCCTGCAAATTCTTCTGACTTTTTCTTTAATTCATCCAGGCTGTCAGTTATAGAATTGATCTGGTTTTTCAAACAGTTCATTCGTTCTTCGTTTTTGGAAATGCTGCTTAAAGTATTATAATACTCGTCCATTTTACAACAGATCTCTAAAAAACGAGATTCCCTTTGTTCGAGCTGCTGCAGTTCTTTTGATAATTCCTTCTGACGCTCATTTATATATTCTCTGCGTTCTGAAAGATTCTTATTTTCATCATCAATTTTCTTGATCTCGTTACCTATATTCTGAAGCTTGTCCAACAATGCCTTTTGTTCGGCTGATTTTTCATTTCTGTAGCTTTCGGGATAATCAAAAGCACGAACAGCAGAAAGCTGTGATTCCCTCTCAGAAAGCTTTCCTTGTAGATTCAGCAGTTCTTCATTTTTATTGTCGATCATTTCAACAATACTATTTATATACGAATCCTTATCATTGAAATATCCGTGTGAATAGGCTGCAAGAAACTCTGAGCCACTCGCTTTTCTCCCTTCGGTAATATCCGAGATCTCCGAAATAGTAAACACAGGTATCGCTGCGGATATCCAGCTGTCCTCCCCAACGCTGTCAAAAATATTCCGGCGGGCTTTATCGTCATTTACAATAACAGAAAAAGCCACAAGCGGTTCAACATCCAAAATTCTATCGGAAAGCTCCTTATGCTCCGAAAGATATACCGTTCCCGTCTGATAATCAACTCCGGTATCACCAAGATAATCAACCGCACTCTGCGGAATATGAACATTACCTTTTTCGGCATTGATCTTCTGCTCCGACAGACTTTCTTTTCTGCGTTCGCAAGCCTTTATTTCATCATTAAGTCCTGCAATCTTTGAAAGAAGTACTTTTTCAGGCTCTTTTGTAAACACTTGTTTTTCAGACATAGACAAGGAAATAAGCACATCACAAACGACCTTGAATTTTTCATCGTATTCAGCAAGTTCCGCTTCAACTTTTGCAGAATCACATTCGGTTTCATATTTTTCAATATTCAATCCGGTTATTCTTCTCTGATAATAGGCAATTCTTTCTTGATTCTGCTTGTATTCTTCCGTGAGATTTTCACTTTCATTAAGCTTGGCATTTTTATCCAATATCAAGCGCTGTTTTTCATCTTCAATTTCTTTAGTATCATATCTTCCATCAAGCATTTTTGTAATGCTGATATTCAAAGCATATAAACCTTTAGAAATATCATTGTCAAGCTGATCTCTTTGACCGCTCTTTTTATCGATTTCCGACTTTAATCCGCTGTGTTCCGATAAAAGCTTATTATGTTTTTCGACGAGCTCATTTATATTTGCAGTATTATCTGCAATTTTCTCTGAAAGTTCTGCAAGCTTTTTCCGGGTATCTTCTAAAAGCTTTTCTGCAGCAACATGCAATGAATAACGAACTGATTTTTTATGCTCATCAAAATCACTGTCTGTAAGTTTTCTGAGTTGAGTCTGAAGCTCAACCTGTCTTGCTTTTTGCTGGGTCAATTCGCTGTACTTTTCTGCCGCACGAAGCACCTTTATATTATGCTCTGCGGAATTCTTTTTCAAGTTTGCATTATTAATTTTTTTATTCAGCTCATTGACAAGCTGTTCTTCTTTTTCCTTGACCTCTGTATCTCGATACCAACCGTAAGAAAGCTTTTCAAGCTCAATTCGAAGCTTGTTTTCTTCTGCAACTGCTTTTTCAGTTGAAAGCTTTTCAAGCAATGTTTTTTCCTTTGATACAGCATCTTTCAGACTGACGATATAATCAAAAAGCTGCCTTACAGAGCTCTGATTTTCATCATACAACTTCCAAAGCTGCTTTACCTGAGGAGCGAACCCGTTAAGCTGCCCGATAAAATCATCTATTCTTTTTTTCTGCCCGATCTTCTCCGACATCTGCGCACAGCTTTCCGCATAGTGCATAAACATTTCATCAACAGATCCATCATCAGCATCATTTATTCCTTTTCCCGCTGTGATCCCGGGGATAATGAAACGGTCAAGCAATTTATCGGTCGTGTTATACCCCTCTATAAATTGCTCGATACCGCCCTCACGTTCGTTTATCTTTACAATAATGTTTTCCCATTCGCTGTGAATGATACCGAATTCATCAAGCCTTGACTGATATTTCCTCACATCATCCGAATGATAATATTCAAGACTTTTTGCCATTGAACGCACCTTTTCAAACTGGGCAGGAACAAACCTTCCACCCTCCCTCTCAGAAAGCGGAAAATTTACAATATCATATTTATCCCCCGTGTGGCCATAATGATTGATAAAGGTAAAGAATTTTACCGCCCTGTTTTCATCCGATTCATTTGAACTCTGACTTGAAGTTATAGCAATACCCGTCAGAAGATGATCCGATGAACGGTCAAGCTTCCATTCAAGAAGTATGTAAGCACAGTCAGAGCTTTTGCGAAAATAATCACCTATCCTTCTTGTCTGCACCTTCGCCCTTGGGATAACTGGCTGTAAAAGCAGCTGAACAAGGACTGTCTTTCCTCCTCCGTTTTCAAGGTCAAGAAGAGTATCCAGCGTGTTGCCCTCGGAATCACAAAAATCAATTATTTCGTCGGGAATAAATCTTGTACCGTCATTATAGTAGAAATTCACTATTCTCGCTCTGCTTATTGATGGCATTACTCTTCTCCCCTCTCAAATATGGAATTGACCTCTGCAACTCGCTGTTGACTTAAGAAATACGGCATAAGATCGGACAACTTTTGTGTCGGCTTATAAACATTCGGCTCCAATTCATATATAAGCTCTTCATCTCTTAATTTTCTGATAACCTTCATAATAGCACCGTTCATATTATCCGCACTGTTATTGTCAATATCATTTCGCTTGGAAAGCCATCTGTCGGCAAGACCGCAGAATTCAATACTGTATTTTTCAGCAGCAATCTCATAATCTTTTGCTTCATTCCTTATCTTGCGGCAATGCTCGGAAAATTCCTTTATAATATCTGAAACCTTGAATAATTCACGAGTTTCAAGATTATTTCCCTTTCCACCGTACATTGAATGAAGTATAAATACAGCAAGATAATTATATAAATACAAATCAGGAAGTTTTGCATCGGAACCAACAGAACGCTTATAGTCAGAATTATCCTGCAAAAACAATTCATTCGACTGATCGGGTATCAGATATATCCTTCTTGGAGTTTTAAAAAGCCTGAATTCAAACTCCTGCTGCAGCATAGCAAAATCGTCGGATACTTCATCGTCATAATAATAGGAAAACAATTCTTCATCGCTTTCTTTTTCAATATAACCATTATTCATCAATGCTCTGAATAGCTTTGCTGTCCTGACGTTCATTTTACCACCTCAATCTCAAAGTCGTTGGAAAACATCTTCATCTGACCTTCTATCGTAAATTCACACACTTCATTCAGCCTGTCAATACGAATGCTTTTTATGTCTAGCAATTCATCGGTCAATTCGCTTAAACAATATGCCAGATCAAATTCTCCCGATGGAATAATAATATTTCTTTCGCTGTTTTTCCAACCCTCAATGTCGATCTTACCCATTGAATAAAGCTTCATCATAACATCAAGCAATGAATTGTCTTTACACAGTTCCGATAATTCTTCTATGCTTAATGAACCAACAAATCCACTGAATTTAAGTTCACTATCACTCTTAATGTACGAAAACATAGCCTTGATAATCGCAACATACCTCTTGTTTCGTATTTCTTCAATGGATATGACCTGCTCATCTCCTGCTGTCAGATCAACATACCCCGGTTCAGCTTCTTCACGAAGTTTTTTCTGAATACCATAAAAGCTTTCTATACTGAAATATCGAGGAAATCTCGGCTTAAATAATGGTACAAGGAGCTTTGAAAGGTCAGATACTCCATCTGTCTTAACCTTTTGCATAGGTTCAATGATCGTTTTCTCAAAATCAATTCTTTTTGACAGCATATCAGAAAAATCTGATTCAAGAATATCCGCATAGCATTTTCCCATAGAAAATTTCTTGTTGTATATCCTTGTCTGTTCACTGATAACTACATCTATGTTTTTCAGTATTTTATTAATTTCACGCTCTGTATTTTCAGCGTTTGCAATGATAGTTCCGCTGTTTGCCGAGTTAATGATAGCATCAAGCTGTGCCGAAACAGCTGCTCTGATCTCATTCATCTGATTGCTTTCGTCTTCAAATGCACTTTCGACCTGCTTTATAAGCTCATCATATTCATCGACCGATATCTTTGAAATATTAGTCTTGCAGCGGAGCATAAAATCATCCATTCTGCCCCTTAATCTGCGAACCATACTTACAAGCTCATTACTCTGGCTTAAAGCCTTTGAATAATTCCCGCGCTTGATAAATTCCTGCAGCTTAAATCTGCTGACAGAAAACTCAAGCTCCGTATCAATTTCTTTTGTTCTGAACAGAAATTCATATACTTCATCTGTTAGATTATAGCTGCCATTATTATCAAGAAGAATAATCGTGTTTTGTTTCAAAAAATTATTTGTACTGCTGATATATGTATTGAAGTCAACCAGCTTTCCGCTATTGCGAAGTATATCATTTATAATAAACTCAGTCAGTACATCGGATTTATCAGCAGGATAACCATATACCTCCGACATTTCACGCAAAAATCGGGATATATCCTTCTTGCTGCATTTTTCACCATATCGAAGCGTACTGTCCATAATAAAAACGAGCACCGAAATAACAAGATTATCCATCATATCCTGATCGTCGGAGAAGAATTCTTTAATCTCATCTGTAAATCCGTGCTTTTTTATATACTTGATAACATTAACAAACTTCATTCGCTTTTCAAAGCCTTCAAGAAGTTCCATAGTTATATTGGACAGCATTTATCTCACCTCGAATTGTTTTTAAGCACCTCATAATTTATTATTTCCTGCGGAAGCCGCTTGTCAGCAGACAAAACATCATTTATTTTGTATATCTCTTCCTCGGAAAACAGTTCAAGCAAACTGTCTGTTTCAATGTCTTTTCCGCGTTTGTCATCACTTTCAGGCAATAACGATACATCGGCAAGCTCAAGCATTTTCTTATATATCGGCACAAAAAGCACAATGTCGAGTTCAGCTGCTTCTTTGCACAAACGAAAGAAAATATCAAAACCTGCTCTGTCAATATCACCGCAGTACAGAAAAGATAATTTGCCCGTATTCAGAAAACGAGCATAAGATGAAAACTTACCTTTTCCCGTAACATCATTTCCCTGTCCATATATAACGCCGTCAATATGAACGCCCAAAAACTCATAACAACTTTCCTCTGCCATTAGTCTGCGGATATTAAACCAGATATCCTTATTTTCACATATTAGCAGCGTCATATTTTCTTTTCTCTGCGGAATATAATCGGAAAAGCACTGTTCCGGAGTAGTATAGAATTTCAGATCATCCTCTGTAAGCCCGATTGACTGCATCAATGAAATATTGTTATCGAGATACTTTTCCTCACCAAACAGCTGAAAAGAACGCTCTCGGCGCGAAATATAGCATTTCTCTAAATTGTCCTGCAAAAACCTGCTTATTGCTGTCAGCTCGGCTTGGTTTTTCTCAAACGCGTCGGGCTTTCTCAATAAATAACCATTTGCAACAAGTTTCGGATGCAGCTTTTTTATCTCGGAAATAGTTACGCTGTGATCTTCTTTTTCGGTCACAATGCTGTATTTTTTATAAAAAGGATTTCTGAGATTTCCGTTTGTTCCGCTGCTTTTCATTTGAACAAGCTTGCCCTCAGTGACAAAAGATAATATCTCCTGTTCGCTGATTCCGGCTGATAATAATTCTTCAAGTGTGACTCGTTTTTTCTTGAATTTATTTAGTTTATTCATTTTTTCTATTCCTCTCAGAAATTAAGCCTTTAACTATCTCTACATCGGCAGGACAAAACTCAAATTTGCTGCACTGTGCCGCCGTTATCCAGGTTATCCAGCGCATATCATTATGCTCAAATCTGATAGATTCACCATAAATCAACATACAATTATTCGGGAAGCATTATATCACTTTTTAGATAGGTTTGTTGTTTATATTTTATCATATTTTATAAAATAATACAAGAATAATTTATGAAAAGTATACATTGTAATGACTCTCAAATGAAGCTTTAAAGGTGGTTGAAAAATTCTCCGAAATATGTTATAATACAAACAATATATTTTAATCAGGAGGTTCGAGCATGACAGGTTCTGAAATGAAACTCGTTTCATTTATGCAAGGGTCAAATAAACGATTTGTTATTCCTGTATATCAGCGGAATTATGACTGGAAAACCGAAAACTGCAAGCAACTTTATGATGACCTTATAAAAGTTGTCCGTAACGAAAGGAAGAACCACTTTTTCGGAAGTATAGTATCTGTATATAACCCTGTCGGTGCAAACGACGAGTTTCTTGTAATTGATGGTCAGCAGCGATTAACTACTGTTTCTCTCCTTATGCTTGCCATGTATAATGCAATGGAGCAGAAGATTGTTGATCCGAAGAGAGCCTCATTAAGCGAACAGATTTTTGCAGAGTATCTTGTGGACAAATATCAGGATGAGGATACAAGAATAAAGCTGAAACCTGTAAAGAACGACAGAGAAGCATTTGGTAAGCTGTTTAACGACTCGACTGAATATATTAAGGATTCAAATCTTACTGTAAACTACTATTATTTTTACGAGCGTATACAGAAACAAGAAATTACAGTTGACGAACTGTTTGAAGCGATATGTCGATTAGAAATCATAAATATAAAGCTCAATCAGGACGATAACCCCCAACTTATTTTTGAAAGTTTGAACTCTACAGGCGTTGCGCTAAGCGAGGGCGATAAAATCCGTAATTTTATCCTTATGGGGCTTCCTGCTAATCTCCAGAATAAGTATTATGAAGATTATTGGAATAAAATCGAAATCTGCACAAATTATGAAGTAAGTGCATTTGTTCGTGATTATCTCAGCGTTAAACAGCAGGCAACGCCAAGTATGAATAAGGTTTATTTTACATTTAAAGCTTATGTAGAAGATAAAAAGTATGAAACAGAACTTCTTCTAAAAGAGCTTCTTGACTACGCAAAATGGTATCAGGTACTTTTGAGCGGCGGTACAGTAAACACTGCTTTGAACGCTTGTATTTATCGTCTTAACCGTCTGGAAACTACCATTACCAGACCATTCTTCCTTGAAGTCCTCAGACTTCATTCTGAAGATAAGCTTACAATATCTGATGTAGCTGAAATATTCAGCATAACTGAAAATTATGTATTCCGCAGAATTATTTGTGATGTTCCAAGTAATGCCCTGAATAAAATCTTTTTGCTTCTTCACAAAGATATTATCCGTTATGATGGAACGGATGATAATTACCTTGCAAAATTCAAATATGCCCTCCTTGCAAAAAAAGAACGTGGCAGATTCCCTGATGATACCGAGTTTATTCAAAGTTTTTCTGAACGTCAGGTTTATTCTATGAATCGTTACCGAGTATATATCCTTGAACGCTTTGAAAATTCTGGAACATTGGAAGATAAGGATATTTATCGTCATATTGATGCAGGTGTAGAGGAAGGAGGATATTCTATTGAACATATTATGCCTCAACATTTAACGCCTGCATGGAGGACTGAACTTGGTGATGATTATGAGCAAATTCACGAGATATGGCTGCATAGAATGGCAAACCTCACTTTAACCGCTTACAACTCAAAATACAGTAATAATCCATTTGAAGATAAGAAAAATATGAAGAATGGATTTTCAGAAAGCGGTCTGCGTATGAATCAGTGGATTGCCAAGAAAGAAAAGTGGGGTCTTGCGGAACTGGAGGAACGCAGTCAGTATCTGATGAACAAGGCACTGGAAATATGGTGTTATCCTGAAACAGATTTCAAACCTGCCGAAAAGCAAATGGATACGTTTACCTTGGAAGATGATATCAATCTTACAGGAAGAAACATTGCTAAGTTCAGTTATAAAAATATGGAACAGCCTGTTACAAGCTGGGTTGAAATGTACGAAGCGATGATGAAAATACTTCATTCCGAGGATAAATCTGTTTTATTAAAACTTGCTCACACCAAGAATGACAATGATATATCCGTTCATGTCAGCGCCAACAAGTCTGACCTGAGAGGTTATATTGAAATTGAAAACGGTCTTTATCTTGAGCGCAATACAAGCACTTGGCTGAAAATTTCTCTCTTAAAGCGTTTCTTTAAGCTTTATGATGCAGAACCTTCTGATTTGGTGTTCTATCTCAAAGATGATAATACTTCAGATGATGAAGAATTAGAGGGGCGTTTTGAATTAAGAAAACGCTATTGGGCATTTGCGTTAGAATATATAAAACAGGCTCACGGTGAAAACGGTTCTTTTTCCAATGTGAATCCGTCTAAAGATAACTGGATAAATGGTTTCTTTGGAATAAGCGGTTTTAATATCTGCTGTGTAGCTAATTATGATTCTGCTCGTGTTGAAGTATATTTTGGCAAATCCAATAAGGAAGCAAATAAAAAGGCTTTTGATAATCTTCTGACACACAAGAATGAAATCGAAGCAACTCTTGGAATTTCTCTCATCTGGAATAGAAATGATGATGTTAAATCGTCAAAAATCTACTATCAGCTTGATAATGTTAGTATTGAAAACGAAGTGGATTGGATTCAGATGGCAAAGTTCCACACTGAATGGAGTAAAAAGTTTTACGACGTAATTATTCCTTATATATCAATATAAATGAAAATCGCCTGAGTTGTCCAAGAGTAATTCTGACAATTCAGGCGATTTTTATATTATCGTACTGATAGTGTACAAATGGTGCACAAATCACATATTTCTCATAGAGCAAATAAAAATTGAAAGCCCGCAGATGACGTATCTACGAGCTTTTTAGTGGCAGGGGCAGAAGGATTCGAACCCTCGGCACGTGGTTTTGGAGGTGGTTTGCCGTATTGCTATAAATCGGCGTATTTACGCTGTTGGTGGCTTTGCTATTGGGGAAAATACGACGGATTTACGACGGTTTATTTTTATACGACAATTATCCTCTAAAATGTTCCAGTGGAACATTTTATGCAATACAATGATATGCATTCATTATATGTCGGTAAGATTTGTCCGCTCGATCTACAGAATATCAAAAGTATCCATCATAATCTTTATTAGCTCTTTTGCTGTTTCCTTATCAACTTGAATAGACTGACTAATTTTGTCTTTTAACTCTCTATTAGGACTGCCATATGTATCAATTTGAAAATAAGTTTTCCCACCACTGGTAAATGTAGTATATGTTGCCCTCACTTTGCTGTGAACGCAGTTCCTGTCTTTGTCAATTTTCTTTATGTTATCTTTCGTTATAAGAGCCATAATTATTCTCCTTTTATTCCCTTTATAAGCTGAATAAGCTTATTTTCGTTAATTTCGCATTCCCAAATAACAATAACTTTCCAGCCTTTTGCCTTCATTTCATCATAATGCCTTAGATCTCGGTTTAGGTTATTTGTAAGTTTGCTTGTCCAATATTCAATATTTGATTTAGGCCAAACAAAATTGTTACAGTTATGCATATGCCAAAAGCAGCCATTTATATAAACAGCCGTTTTATACCTTGGCAATACAATATCAGGTTTGCCTGGATAGCGTTTATCATTCTTTCTGAACCTGAAACCGTTTTTGTGCAGAAAACTTCTAACTATAATTTCAGGTTTTGTGTCCTTGCTTCGAATATGAGACATATTCATGCTTCGAATTTCTTTAGTATGGTTATCAGCCATTATTCTCACCATCTAAATACTTTGCCAGATGTTCAGCAATTGCTTTTGCGAGCATTGGCGGAACAGCATTTCCAACCTGCTGATACTGTGAATCCTTAGTTCCGCAGAAAACAAACGAATCTGGAAAAGTTTGCAGACGAGCCGCTTCTCTAATGCTTACAGCACGATTTAATGTAGGATGAATCCACATTGACTTTCTTACATTCAAAACTGTTCCTGACGGATCTTTATATTTTAGCCTTTGATAAATGGTATTTTGTGTACGGCTCGTATCTGTATATGTATTTACTTTCAAAGAATCATCAAGCGAATGAAAATTACCGCCCTCTTTTATCGCTTTGAACCGTGCCATAGCAACTTCTCGTGTGTTAGTAATAATGTGATTATAAAGTTTGTCACTATCTCTAAGAATATCCGTCAAACCAGTACGTTTAAACTTATTATTTAGCAAAGTCCCACTGTCTTCGCTAATTTCATAAACAGTTTTAACGCTTTCAAGATCTTTGATCGCATCTTCAACAGTTCGATAATTGCCTTCCATAAACGTACCACTAGGCATATCTATTTCTTTAGCAATGCTTTTCTTGATACCAATCAATACAAAACGACTTCTTTTTTGGGGTGCTCCAAATTCGACTGCATTTAAGACATCCTTATTAAATGTATAACCATATTTATTTGCACCAAGCATTTTTGTAATATAATCAAGCACCGAGTACGATTGAACCTTAACGGATATTCCATTCTCAAATACATATCCATCAATCTTCAATTCATTATCAAATATTTCCTTTGCCCTGCTCAAACAACGCTGCAGCATAATTGTCTTTTCAATATGACAGATTATTTGCTCAACAGCAATGTTTCCATCAAAAAACGAATTAATAGCATTCGCAGTATCATTAAAGCAAGCATATTCGCCTACATTCTCTGTATCTAGAATCTTTTTTGAAAGTTTTATTAACTGATTTTTGTAGCGATAAAGTGCCGCTCCGCATTTTTCGAGATTATTACGCTGGCGATATACAATATTTAACAACTTATAGTCCTTTTCAGGCCATAGTTTTTCATTAACTGTATCTCTGTCTTGTATATTCTCAGCAATCTCATCTGAACAGTATTTTTCTTCCAACAGCAATATTTCAGAAGCAATCGTATCAATTTTGTAATTGTGTATTATATCCAGCTCATCCTCTCTCAAATAGAAACGATGAACAGAAGATTTTAGCATTTCAACATTCTCCATAACAAATGCCTTCGGACGCAGCTCTGTTACTGCTCTTACATATTGCTTCACTAACATATTGTTTTGGCTAATGATATGATTATTTTGCCGATTAGCCATTGAGAAGCCTTGACACGGAGGACCTCCAATTACAACATCTATTTTCCCTAATTTCTTTTTCAGGTTTCTAAAGTTAGCTGAACATACATCAGGGTACACCAATGTATCCTTATGATTTTTCTTATATGTATTCTGTGCATTAGTATTTATTTCATAAGCAGCAGCAATTTCAAATTTGCCAGTTTGCCTGAAACCAAGGCTCAGACCTCCAGCACCAGCAAATAAATCAATGACTCTATACATTTATCTAATTCTCCTATTCTGACGGTGTTATATAGAATCATTCAAGTAACGCTCTTTAAGAAGCGTCCAGCAATCTTCTTTTTTGCACCATTGAGTTACATTAACGCCCTTAGCATTATTTGTATTTGGATTCATAAAATGATTCCATACCTTGTAGCAACAATCTTCCAAAAGCTGAGAAACCTCCGGAGATATATTTTGATGCTTCCAGATATAGTCAAAGCTCACTTTATCAGAATGAAATTCAGATAACAGTGCTATGGTATAATAGTTTATCTGAGCTTTATATCCGCCAAAATTCTGAGCATCAACTATCTTATCACACTGCTGAAAAAGAATAACCTGTGAAATCAAGTCACAATAGAACTTCTCATTAGGTTCTCCAATTTCACCCGACTGCACCATCTCTGAATATTTAACAAAGTTTGTTTCCAACCCTTTGCTTACTATATCAGGATATTTTAGCCAACACATAGCACATTTTGCCGCAACCGTTTTAGAAATACATTTATTTTTAGGGTTTTGCTCCTTGTACTTTCGCTTTGAAGCCGCTGTAAGCTGTCTATTAACTTCAACGCTGTACTGACCTCTTGCTCTTTCGTAAAACCACCGTTGAGAAGGCTTGCCCTTTTCGACAGGTATATACACTCTCCTTGAAAGCTGTTCCAGTTTGATATGGAAATCTTCATTTGCACTAAAATCAGACATTGTAATTTTATTCTGACTGTTTGCAAATTTCGATATATTACTGATGACAGAATCCATTTGTTCAGTTGACTTTATAACAGTCAGCTTCATTTGAACGTTAACGTTTGACAAATCGACTTTATTCTGAAATGCCGCATAAATAGAAGCTGTTGTTTGACCTCCATTGACGATCTGCCAGCCAACAAGTTCTTTTATTATTATAAAGTCCTCTTTACTATCATTTTCATCAATAACAACCTGTTCTGCAATAGTCGATATTCCATTATTGTATGCCATAAACATAGCTGAATCACTTCTGAGGGTATCTCTGATTCCCTTGTTTACTTTTCCTGTTGCTTGCAAAAATGATCTAACATTTTTTTCAATCAGCCTTTGTCCCTCATCACGATATATTTCTGCTAAGCAAGCACCAGAAATATATCCAACATAACAATCGTAAATATTGCTTTCCTGGGGTATTTTGATCAATTTAAGACGATATTTGTATTTATTCTTAAATCGAATAACCAGTTTTTCTGCTTCTTTTCTTTGATATACAGCCTGTACAAGCCGTTCAATATCCCACACATCATATTTGACGGTAGTTTTGTTTATCATTGTGTCCTCTGGAAGATCACCATTTACAAGTTTATTGGTAAGCAAAATAATATAAAGATTTTCTATATTATCTTTGTTGGATTTAATAAACTCATACAGCATATATTCGTTAGACGATTCTTCCATTTCTTCGAATAAACTGCTGCTTGCACAGCAAAGCTTATAAAACTTTGATGCCTGTTTACATATCTTTACAGTATCCGCTTTATTAAGTTTCTCTATTTTACCATTTTTCTCATAGCAGCTAACTATAAGTGTTAGACTTTGAAAATACTCACTGTATGAAAAAGCATTTACTTTGATTTTTTCAGACTCCTTCATACAGTAGGTTACTTCTGCATCGGCTGTCTTAGTTTCCCCAAAATCTGACAGATATGAAAGAAAAACATTTGTAAAAGCCGTTTCAGTAAGCTCAGAATGTTCGGTCGCATATTCCTTTACTTCTTCAATAAATTCTTGATTAAAATCAACTAATTCACGATTCTCCAATTAATATGCCCCCTTTCAGCGTTTTTACAGCGTCATCCCAAGATGTAATAAAATCTGCACAAACATTAAGATCAAGAGAATATGTAACCTCAGATATTCCTTTATCTAATTCATCCGGTACAATATTAGGGAAGGTATTTCCAACAGCATAGACCTGATATGATCTTAAATGAAATCCCAAATTATATTTTTCTTCACAGGCGGGAATATAGCCATATTGAAATAGCTTTTCGAAGAAAACAGACCTATTATAAGCTGAAAGCTCTTTTTGAATGCTGTCAATAATAACCGGAAGTGTTTCTCCGTCTGTACGGCTTTTGCGAACCATATTGACATATAGAAACAAGCCGCTGTTTACATCTTTAGGATTGAGCTGATGTTCGCTGCTTATCCTTATTTTTTCCGTTGACTTTGCTGCTGTTGTTTTTACCTCAACTGCAGAGCCGCCTATATAGAAATCATGTGTTTCCTTATCAGCACCGCTCCAATATGAAACAACCTCTTCTCCAAAACAGAATAATAGCTTTTTCAAAACCAAAAGTTCTCCATAAAGGCCTTCCTGCATTTGCTCCGACATAATAACATCAGAATTTAATGCAAAGAACTTCTTCCATTTACTTAGTGTATCTATTAAAGAACTTAACATTTTTTTCGGAACAGCAACTTTTTCAAGCTGATCAGTAATATCATTTGCAATAATCTCAAATATGCCGCTATCATAATCTTTAAACTGAGAAATAATAATATATTCATTTTCATTATTCTCGTTCTTATATTCTGTAATGTAATCATATTTGAATTCAATGCCATGCCATTTGGGAAATCGGCTAATCACTTCTTTTTTGCAATCCATTGGAAGCATTAAAGCAATTATTCTCTGCCTGCTTTCTGCTGTGACAATATACACTATGCGTATTTTGTTTTTAAGCAAGAGACTCCTATTTAGGACTGTACAGCCTGAATTTGCAGGTCTGTTGAAATCATCAATGATTTCTTGGTATATTTTAATTGCATTACTCAAAATTCATCACCATTTTCAACTGCGATAGGATTAAAGCGATATGTTCTGCTGCTTCCCATACCCTCATTGTCAGGAAATACAGCAACAAAGCCAAACGGCGTATTATACGTTTGACCATCTATTATTAAACCGTCGATGCTCTCTGTATCAAGAGGACAAAGAATAAGCAATCCTCTATCTCTTGTTCTAAGTTGCTTTCGCACCTTATCATCGCTGTCACCATCTTTTTTCATTTTGTCCTTTTCTTCAATCTGATTCTGAGTAAAATCAAGGTATTCTTCATCTTTGGATTTGAGCGATTTTATAGAACAAACTGACGAATCACACAAATACTGTCCTTTACTTCTTTTTAATCCTTGTCCGATGCTGTATTCACCAATCTTTAGCATTGGTTCAGTTCGCCCTGTATTTTTCAAACATACTGTCCAAGATGTCAATCCGCCAAGCTTTATCTGATCACGGATATAATCAGCCATATACAGCGAGTTCACCTTGCTGGCTTTTGCCGAAGTTTGATACTCTGATAAAAAATCTGCAATCAAACCACCGTCAACATTGTCCCAAAATATGTGATCCGCACCCGATTTTCTGCCAAGTTTTTCCCAGTGATCCTTGCTGTCTTTGCCCAGTTTAGAAATAAAGCTCTTTACTGCTTCAAAATTTCTGTTATAAGTATCAGCATTTATATCAATAGAACGTGTCTGGCTTACAGTATTATTAAATGTTAATGTTCGTTCTTGACCGGTCTTAATTTTATTTCTTGAAGAAATAAGCATTTCAGGATATGATGCAATTCTAAGCCCAAAATCAATTGGAGTACGGTTATATTCATTCATGTACTGAATTTGGCTGCGAAGATTTTCTGTTGCATATGATACAACCATAAACCATCTAAATAACTCATCCGGTACAAAAAGCCTGCACAGATCTGTATACTGCGGTCTGAAACCAAACCATCTTCCCATCTGCATTAAGGTATCATACATCATGGATGTACGCATAAAGAAACTAACAGTTAGACCCTCAAGTGTTAGTCCTCGTGACAGCTTATCGCCGCCAATAGCAATAACATTTAACTGGCGTTCCTCATCTTTAAATTCTTTATAGCATAATACATCGTCACTTTTTCCGTTTATCTCGAAAATTCTAATCTGGTGGTTGCCGATAATTCGTTTAATTTCAGTTTCTATTGAACACCATTCCGAACATTTTACCCCTTCCATATATGCAGGAAAATCCTGCTGCATTTTTGTTGTTGTGGGAACAAAATCATTCTCCCATATATCACGCATAGTGTTAAGAATATCAGTATCTCCACCGTTTATGTAAGATTGAACCTCATCAAAATAGTCCTCAACCATTGATTTTAATGAAGACTGCACATCAGTCAATCTATTTATGTGAATCAGCATTGAATTAGGATCTAACGTCTGTCCCCTAACATTTCTTGCTGCAACAATAATTATAAAATATAGAATCGCTTTTTTCAATTCATCAGGCAATGGTGATATTATCTGCTTTGTTTCAATATCAATAAAATCCTCGAGCTGAGTTGTAATTTTTCGTCTGAGGGGCATTATTTCGCTGTTGTCATCTTCACCAAAGAACTCAAGTGCGCCAACATAGCCTGCTGGTTTTGGAAGGCATACAATAAAATCTTTAGGAAATAAATCATCTTCCAGATCATCATCGCTAATCTGAGGAGGAATAAAGATATTTGCGTACGGTGTTGCAGTGTATCCGACATATGAACGGCAGGAAAAAAGAGAAAGTATTCTTCTTATAAGTTCATTTATCTTTGATACTTCTGAATCATCGCTGACATCTCCACTCCGATCAGTCTTATACTTAGTATTAACAGAAGCCTGGTCAGCTTCATCATCAATAACAAGCAGTGAATATTCACAAGGGAACAAACTTGTACCGTCTGAATTGCGAATAGCCGCATGATTCTTTGACAAATTATCAAATACATACTGTAAGACTGTGTTCTGTTTCTTTACAATAAAAATTTTCGGCTGATCATACTGCCTGCTTACACCTGCTCTACCCTTGGTAAAATCGCCTTTTTCATCCCTTGATGTAAGTGCTTCGATAGACTTGTCCATTTTGAAATTAAGATTTCCTACACCAATAACCGATGGAACAAGGCCTGCTTTTTGCCTAAGATATTCTATACTGGTTTCAAAGCCAAGAACTTCTTCGTCAATTCTCATTTGAGTCTGGCTTCTAAGGTTATTGTGCATACCGGCAAGGACAATAATTATCTTATATCCAGCATCAACAGCCTTATTTATCAATCCAATGTAATTAGCAGTCTTTCCTGACTGAACATATCCAAATACAGCTCCATATGATTTTTCTGGAACTCCTGCATTAGGATCAGAAATATAATTCATTATATGGTCTGTTGGTTCGTTAATACTCTTTTCAATTGTTTTCTGACTCCATTTCTTTGTGCCAGACAAGTAAGCCTTATATCTATTCCAATATGTACCCTTAAATCCTGATGATTGTTTTAATTTGTTCCACCATTCACGATCCTTCTTATCTTTTGCACATATCATTGACGCAATATCATTACTCGAAAAGCTAACCTCTCTGTATAAATATTCTCTCAAATCTTTAGCATCAGAAACAAGCGAACCCATCATAGCTGCTATTTTGTTAATTGCATCTTCACTGTCCATACCCTTTTCTATTTCTCCAAGGCATAGAGAAAAGGCCGCTTCATAACTTCTTATATCGTTTTGATTCATATACATTCCTCCGCATAGATATTGTCAAAATCATCCATTATATTGATGTAATCGGGCAGCTGCTGAAACAATCCTCTTATTTCTTCCTTTGAAATGCCGTTATGAACAAGAGTTGATATAAGCTGCTTGGCTTGATATGCAAGTTCATTGTATTCATCTTCGGATAATGCTCCTTTATTGCTTTTTAATACATCATTTACACCTGACAGCTCCATAGGTGAGCATTTTTCTACCAAGTTCAAATATGCCGATAATATTGATTTCTGCTCTGAATTAAGAGAGGTTTTCAACGTATTAAGCAAGGTATGTTTTTTATTCAAAACAAACGAGTACGCCCCCCGTGAATCCTTCCTTTGTTCCCAAACATAGCTTAATTGAGGAACATTCGCATTTCCCCTGTGATTTGAATCTGAATATGTTCCTCTCGAATTATACACTTTGACCGACTGCTTAGTTGCTTTCTCAGCTGCAAGACGAATAATATCATCAGTATATGCAGGAGGAACAGCTTTGCTTTTCTTAATGTCAATCTGCCAGTCAAAGTCACTGTCTGAATATATATCGAGCTGAATTCTTGCCAAATTGAATGACATTTCCTTTTTAAACAAACCAAACCATGTTCCGTAGATAATAAGCCTTTCATTTCTATAAACATAAAAGCCCTGATGCTGCAGCCAGCCCTTATATCCGCCTGCTGCCGTAACTTCATCATCATTTGCAAACTTAGTTTTGTGAGGAAGAACATAAGGCTTAATTATAACCTTATGTCCATTCTCAACTACTTCTTCCGATTCCAACTCTTGACGAGCATTATTCTGAGGAATAAAAGGATTCCATGGAACAAGAGGTGTATGATTTACTGTAACAGATACTTTGCCAGCTTCCATAAATCTGTGAAAAACTAAAGATAGATGGTATTTTATATTATCTATCATTTTGTAGAATTTTTTCTTTTCTGCTGATGAGGTTGATGATATTACTTTATCAATATTAGAAATACATACAACTGTACCGTTTCTATAATTTGATAGTCTTTCTGATAAATCACATATTAGCTCATTTGAGGAATCTTCCGCTAATATCTCCCACCTATCATTATCCCTAACATAATCCAAATCCCAGCAAGCATTACTAATACCGTCTTTATTCTTTGTTATAACCGTTAATTTCTTTCCCAAAGAAAACGATGCTGTTTTCATTCCCATACCGAATCTTCCAAGATCATGTATGCTTCTTTCATTAAGCGGATCAGATGAACCAATAGACATAGATTTTATCAATTCCTGATTCGACATACCGTCACCATTGTCCGAAATAATAATTCTCTGATCACACCAGTCAATTTCAATATTTACTGCAGACGCATTAGCAGACAGACTATTATCTACTATATCAGCAATGGCAGTTTCCGGAGTATATCCTACAGAACGCAATGACGAAAGAAGTATATTTGCACTTGGAATAGATTCAATCATTCGATTCATATAAACGTCCCTCCATTACCTTTAGTAATATTATACCATTACCGAGTTTGTATTACAACATATTTATATCGAATTTGACAATATTTTTGCTAATAATTCTTTTGCATTGTTTTTTATCGCAAATATTTATTATGATTTCAGTTATCGAAAATATCACATTTCAAAAACAAGTATTACCGTCACTATCATCAATCTTCTTATACTCCTCCAACCTCAGCTCCCTCTTAAACTCCTCCTCCGAAGGAATACAAGTCATATACCGAGAAGCGAAGATTTGCTTGTTGTCCTCAGGCAGCGTGTACTTTACAATAGCATCACTCTTGTCCGCACAAAGCACAATTCCGATTGGTGGATTATCTCCATCGTTCATTAACTCTCTGGTATAGTAGTTTACATACATCTGCATCTGACCAAGGTCCTGATGTGTAAGATCACCAAGTTTCAAGTCTATCAGTACGAAACACTTTAATATATAGTTGTAAAATACAAGGTCAATATAGAACTGCCTGCCGTCGAAGCTTATCATCTTTTGTCTTGCCACAAAGCTGAATCCCCTGCCAAGCTCCAAAAGAAAATTCTGCAAATGATCTATGAGAGCCTGTTCCAGATCTTTCTCATAGAAATGAGGATTTGCAGGCAGATCAAGAAATTCAAGCACATACGGATCACGAATAATCTTCTCATATTCGGGCTTAGGCTCAGTAACCTGTATCTCCGCTGCAACGGCCTCCTTTTCCTTGCTTGACAGCAGACGCTCATAAAACATTGTGTTTATCTGACGTTCAAGCTGTCGGACGCTCCACCCCGACTTTTCACATTCATCTGTGTACCACTCTCTGCGCTTATCATCGGGAATACGCATTAACACACGATAATGCGACCAGCTCAATTCGGCACACACTGTGTTCCGAATCGGATAACACTGATAGAACTGTCGCATATTTCGTAAATTACGCTCGGAAAAGCCCTTGCCAAACTCGGCGGTCAGCTTCTCGGAAAGATATTTCAGCAAGCCTGCTCCGTATTCGGCTCTGTCGTTCTCACCGCAAGCAAGATATATCTGCTCGCCTATCTCCCAATACGCCTGCACCATTGCAGTATTTACCGCACTGTATATTCTGCTCTGTGCGGTTATAACGCTGTTTCGTACTATATTATATGTTTTCTCTGCATTAGCGCCTGTTGAAATAATCTCGTTTTCTTTCTCTGACATAGCTATACTCCTTGCTCACTCTTATATCCTGCGGACAATGGGACAATGGAACTCTCAAACACCGAAAATGGCTTATCATCATTGTTTATAGGCATTCCCCTGTTTGTGCCAATGACGTGACAATGCGTGTCAATGGTGACAATAGCAGAATTATTTCTGTTCCTGCGAATCAGCCTTAAAAATCTCCTTGTCCTTTGCTTTCATAACTCCCGAAAACAGATACTGATAACTAAGCCCACTATCCCTGTGAATAGAACGCACCTCATCGCTTGTAAAACCGTATGCCTTCACGCTTGTGCTGCCGCTTTCATCAAGGAGAAATTTCAGATTAGCCTTATTAAGCGACTTGCTCTCCGCTATTATACTGTTCCCTTCATTTTTTAATGCCCGAAGATTGAAAAGAACAATTCGTGAGATCTGTATCTGCAAGAAACGAACATCATCGCTGCCGGGCAGAAAGCTCATAACGTCAATGATCTCATCAGTCAGATCGGTGTCAATGTCCGATTCCGTCCTGCACTGTTTAACAGGTTCGTATTTTACGCTTGTTCTGTCATACATAAACTTGGTGGAACAGTTCAGATATGCTTCATACCTTTTCATATCATCGTCGGAGATCTCATTAAGACAGCTGAGGTTGATGTACTTGTATTTTGATGCCAGCATTACGTCCAACGTGCCAAAATATTTTTTAGGCTGAATATCGACCTCTTCCTTGCCCACAAGAAAATCAACGCTGACATCAAGCTCCTCTGCCAACTTCTCTATAATAGTATAGTTGGGGACAGTTCCCTTCTTCCAACTTGCGATAGAACCCTTATTACCGCCACAGTCAACCACAACTGTGGTGATTTTTTTGTCCTTTTCGTCACAGACTGCCTTTAGTCTTTCGTAAAAATTCATAATTTTCTCCCATCTTTTTTGTTCATCATTACAAAACAATATAAAACAACAAAAAATCTCAAAAACTGTATTGACAAACAAAGTATAATATATTATACTATAATCATAGCAAGCGTAATTTATTATACCTACGCTCTTATCTATAATATTATTATACCCTGTATAAAAACAAATGTCAATACTTTACACAAAAGAAAGGAAAAGAAATATGGAAACCACAGGAACAACGATCTATCCTACGCCGCTTAACCCGACAAAATCACCGCCGCCGTTCCCGATAGGAGCGTTACCGCCGACCATACGGGATATGGTGAATTACGTTGCGGAAACAACTCAGGTCTACCCCGATATGCCTGCATCTGTGGCATTAGCAGCGTTATCGGTCTGTTTGCAGGGCAAGGCAAAGGTGCATTTCAGCGAACATTGGGCAGAGGAGCTGAATTTATACATTCTTATATGTGCCCCGCCGGGCGAACGTAAATCAGCTGTATTCAGTGCAATGACAAGGCCTATCACCCATTATGTAGCTGAATACAATGAAAATCACCTTTTAGATGTACAGACCTACCGAAACACACGAAAACAGCTTGAATACAAGCTCCACAGGGCAATCGAGAAGGACGAGCCTGTTGAAAAGGTAAAGGAGATACAGCAGGAGATCAACGACCTGCCGACTGTCAATGAAATGAAGCTCATTACCACAGACGTTACTGCCGAAGCACTTGCAGGCATTATGAGCGAAAATGACGAAGCTATGGGCATTCTCTCCCCCGAAGGCGGCATATTCGATGTCATTTCAGGAATGTACTCAAGCAGCGTCACCAACCTCAATATCTTCCTCTCTGGTTATGACGGCGAACCCGTAAAGATAGACCGCAAATACGGTTCTGTTGCTCTCCGCCGTCCTCTGCTGACATTTGGGATATGCGCTCAACCGCAAGTTCTCAACAGCGTGATAAACAACCCTCAGTTCAGCGGAAAGGGACTTACACAGCGTTTCCTGTTCTGCATACCCGATAGTATGATAGGACACCGAAAGCTCATACAGGACGTAAACGGCAACTCTGTGACAAGGGCATACAGTGACCTTATAACCAGACTTCTGAATATGCCCCGAAACGATGAATGCCGCATTGACCTGAGCTGCAAGGCTGTCGATCTGCTTACCGACTATGCCGACAAGATAGAGTATCAGATGTCCGATATGGAAAACCTTGCGGAGCATAGAGAGTTTTTCAGCAAGATACTTGGCAAAACATTGAGAATAGCAGGAGTTTTACATCTATGCGAACACTCCCCTTCCGAATGTATTTCGGGAGATACAATGCAGGCAGCTATTGATATAACGACCTACTTCGGTCAGCACTACCTTAAAATGATGTGTGCCGATAACTATGACAATTCGGCACAGTATCTTCTTGATAAGATAACCGCAAAGGTCATCAGAGAAGGCATGACCGTTATTTCTCTCAGAGATATAAAGCGTACCGCAAAAAGGCTCAGCAGCGAGCAGATAGAAACTGCCCTTGAAAAGCTGACAGCCTGCAACTATCTTACATATATTCCTCCGCCCGAAGGCAGCGGAAACCGTAAGAAAGAGAGCTACGAGCTTAACTCTGTTATGCTTGAACCCGATGTACTCAAGGTATATTGTCCGTCATTGGCACAGAATATCCGTCATTGACACCCATTGTCACAAAGGATTTAAAAGCCAAAACCAACGTAAATAAGGGACTTTCCGACAACAAGACAGTCCATTGTCCCATTGTCCCATCGTCCCTTAAAAATAAAAATCACAAAAGAAAGAGGTACTCATTATGAATGCAACAAAGACAACCGCAGCACCTGTAGAGAACGCTCCCGTACTCTACACCCCCGAAAACATTATGGCAATTATGCACATCAGCCGCAGCAGCGTGTATAAGCTGTTCAGTTCCGAGGGCTTTCCTTCCATCAAGATGGGCGGAATCCTCCGCATCGAAAAGACAGCCTTTGAAAAATGGCTGAACACCTATGCAGGTAAGTCCTTCATCATCGGCTGAAAACCTAACCACTATTAAATCGGGGCATATCTGATATGTCCCGATGCAGAAAGGAGAGAACCCAATGTCCAGAAAACTTCCCGAAATCAAACAGCGTAAGGACGGATATTTTGAGCAGAAGGTCACAATTTCGCCCAACAACAGAAAGTCCGTATACGGAGCAACAAAAGCGGAAGTCCGAAGAAAAGCCCGGGAGCTTATTGCAGAAGCAATGCGTTACGATATTTCCAACGTCAAGAAAATGACGGTATCAACGTATATGACCCATTGGCTTGAAGATATAAAAAAGCCCGAGCTGAAACCAAGCTCATACGACCGAGTGGAGCAGTCCTTAAAATATCAGATATTCCCTGCGATCGGTCATATCCAGATAAACGCCCTGACCTCAAACGATGTGCAGAAAATGATAAACACTATCATCAGCGAAAAATCCTACTCCACCGCAAAGAAGGCATACAACAATCTGAATGCCTGTATAGAGCTGGGCGTTCAGCGTGGAGAAATTATCAAAAATCCCGTCAAGGGTGTGAAGCTCCCGTCCTCGAAGGTCAAAGAGAGAAAGGAGATCACCGCATACTCTCCCGAAGAAATTGCTGCTATCGTGGAAGAAGCAAAGCGTACATACAAGAACGGCGCTCCCATTTACAGATACGGCTATCTTATAATTCTTATCCTCAACACGGGAATGAGAGAGGGCGAACCGCTCTATCTGAAGTGGAAAGACGTTGACCTTGAAAAGCGTCACATCTATATTCACGGGAATGTTGTGGAAGTGAAGAATCGTGAGGAAGATGCGGAGAGTAAATATGTACTTCTTGAACAGGACACTCCCAAGACGGACAAGTCCACTCGCTACATTCCGCTGAATGACAACGCTGTTGATGCACTTGAACATCTCCGCAAGATCATTAAGGACAAGGAACGTGTAATCGCAACAAGGAATCACACCATCACTTCTCCACGAAAGGTTTACAAGACGATGGAGTGTATTCTGAAAAAGTGCGGGATAACCGACAAGGAAAATCTCGTTCACGCCCTGCGTCACACATTTGCAACAACGCTCATTCGCAACGGAGTTGACTTAAAGGCTGTTTCGGAAATTCTCGGCCACGAAGATGTTTCAACAACTTTGAATACCTATCATCACGTCGTAGAGCAACAGAAGCACTCAGCGGTAATGACGCTGAATAATTTATATTAACCTATCCTACATATCGGCGCTACACGCCCGTTTACCCAAAGCGATGTTTCCGCAGGAAACATCGAAAGCCCTCGGCGTTTGAGAGCAAATTAACCAAAATTCAGTCAAGTTCGCCCCAAGCGAATTTGACGGCTCGGAATTTTGGTATAACTTGCTCCACCAAAACGGAGTTTTGGTGGACGAGCCGTCACCCCTCTATTACCCGAATCCGCACAAATGAAAGGAGAAATGCAAATGGCTCACTTAGAAAAATATACAGCAGCCGCAGCAGGGCATATGTTTGCCCATTACGACAGGTCGCATTCAAGCAGTACAAGCAATATTGACGAAAACCGAACACACCTGAATTACAACCTTGCAGAAAAAGATCAGCCCCTCTCTTGCCTGGATTTCCTGCGCAAAAGAATGAGCCAGATCAAGGTTTTGAAAAGGGTGAATGTTAATGTAATGTGCGATTGGGTGGTAACTGCACCCGAAGATTTGACAGAGGAAGAGCTTCCCCTGTTTTTTGATGAGTGCTACAAGTTTCTGAATGCCCGATACGGAAAAGAAAATGTAATATCCGCACCCGTTCATATGGACGAAACCTCGCCGCATTTACATTACAATTTCGTTCCCGTGGTGAAAGATAAGAAAAAGGGAATCCCGAAGCTCTCCGCAAAAGAATGTATTACCCGAAAAAATCTGACCACTTTCCACACCGATCTCACAAAGCATATGACAGCCATATTTGGTAGGGACATTGGAATACTCAACGGAGCGACCGTTGGCGGTAACAAGACAATCAAGCAGCTCAAACAGACAAGCGAAAACCTCAAAGTGTTCAAGGCAGTACCTATTGAAGAAGAAAGCTCTGCCGTGTATAAGCTCCTCGGAAAGGATAAGGTAGTCGTAAAGCGTTCCGAGCTTGACCGTCTGAACAAAGCTGTTGAGGACGCACAGCTCATATCAAGCAATCGGGACGCAATGATTGCCGACCTTACCGAACAGAAACGCAAGGCTGACCGCAAGAATGAAAAAGCGGAAGAACACCTTCGGGCTGCCGAAGAAAAAGCCGAAAGCATCATAGCAGATGCAAAGTCCGAAGCTGACACTATGGTTTCTGCGATATGCTCCGATAAAGCCGAATGGGAGAAGAAACGAACTGAACAGCAGACAATTCTCGAAAACCGTGAAAAAGAACTGTCGGAAAGGTCAGAGGAGCTTGCCAGAGCTGAACAACTTGTAAATGAGCAGGCTGAGATCAACGAAGCATCTGCCGAAAGAAACTTTGCCCTTGCTACGCAGCTTGAAAAAGCAGGACAGATCATCGAAGAAGAACGCCGTAAGCTGATGAATCAAAAGAACAGTCCTCACGAATACTACGGCGAGATAATTTTTGAGAAAAATACCGAAATAAACAGTAAAGAAGCGGAAATTGCCGACCTTTGCAATACCATATCCGAGAAAAACAGCAAAATTGCAAATTTGGACGCACTTATTGATGAAAAGGAAAGCAAAATACAAACTCTAAACTGGAGGATAGTAAGCAACGAAAACGCACACGAACAACGACTGACTGCTGCATTGGAACAGCAGGAACACGCCCTCACCGAAAAGCACGAAAAAGAGGTTTCTGAACTGAACGGTAAAATCAGCGTATTGGAAAATACCCTCAAAGCACTGACGGACAAATTCAACAATGCTATGGCATTCATAAAGGAGCTGTGTATGTCGGCAGCAACGCTCATATACGCAAAGAATGAGTACAGGGCTGATCTTACAAAACAGCAACAAAGAGTAATTGATGCTATATGCAATGCAGGCTCTGCCCTCTGCCGCAAATTTGGAAAACCCGAGCTTGCCGAGGAGATAGACACCAAGTATGGCTTGGGTGACAGCATAGCCGAGGAATATGACCGCCTGACAGAAAAAGACAAAAGCAGGAGCCGCAACAATGACGGACCTTGCTTATAACGGAAACGCCGTCCGGACTTATGAACGGACGGCGTTTGTTATATTAGAATAGAAAGGTATAATTTAGACTATAACATATCATACAAAACGAATTGCTCACTACTTTATTCTATCGTAAACAAAGCAACCAACTGCCAACATACCCATTATTACATATGCAATAATATCCCATACATCAGTAACAGGAGCAGCAAACAAGGCAGATACTATCAGATTTATTACTATGCAAAGTATAATTCCACCAAAGATTGCAATTCCTGCCGCAAACCATTTTCTTTTTCTCAAAATTTTCATTGTCACATAAACGATCCATAAATACAAAATAACCGCTGCAGATATCCGCCAACCAGCCACAAAAACCATTCCTACACCGGTGAGGCGGCTCAATACCCAGATAAATGGGCAAAGGAGGACAGTAACTGAGCATAAAGATATAAGCATTCCTTTTTGTTGATGAACTATAAGTGGAGAGGTTACAGCCCATACAAAAATAATTGAGCTTATTGGATAAAGTGACCAAGTAAGCGCACCTGTAACCGCAAAATTACAAATCATACATACTACAATTCCTAACAGCATAACGATCGAAAAAATCGTTTCGACCATTCTGCGAAATGTAGTGTTTATGCTATGTGATGACTGTTGTGCATAAGTAATGACACTATCAAGCTCTATCGCTGAGTCCGTTGAAGTAACGTTCCTTTCCCCGTTCAGAAGCTCGCTGACAGATACCCCTAAGCATTCCGAAAGAGGGTTCAGCATAGAAATATCCGGGAGACTTAATCCACGCTCCCATTTGGAAACAGCCTTGTCAGTGATATTAAGCATTGCGGCTAATTCTTTTTGCGTAAAACATTTAGCTTTTCTTTCCTCAGCAATAAAGCCGCCAATTTTCTGCATATCCACAATATCGTCCTCCTGTTTGAAGTTTATTATGTCATAATTATACTGTATATGCGCTGAAAAAGTCAACCGACTGTCAGTAGAGTTGATTATTTACACGCAAAAACCAAGATAAACGGTTGTTTTACACAAAAAAAAGCACGAAAACAATATATAAATAAATTCCTATAATACATC
>CALANW010000056.1 GCA_937926145.1 uncultured Ruminococcus sp.
ATGTAACATATAGGTAATAAATAAAAGGAGGCATCATAATGAATGACCATGATAAATTATACTCACTTACAGAAGATGGATTTGGTATTCATACATTTGAGCTGAATTACAGCTCTGAGATTTGGACAAAGTTTTATGCCATACTTGGTAATGTCTATTCAGAATGTCAGGTATATACGATAAATAAAAATATAGCTGCCATCCCGAAGGGGCATCAAGGAATACGGATGTATATAAGTCGCTTCGATAATGCATGGAACATAAAGGCTATTGTAACTCCAAGAATGTTACTGGATAATGATTCCTCTCCGCTTTCAATATTACGATGCTGTGATAATATGAAAGAATTGGAGAAGAGGTTTAATTCTGTAATGGTTGAAATATTGGGCGAAGGCTTTAGGCTGGATGATTTTTCTCTTTCCAGAGTAGATTGTTGTGTAAATATAATGCTTTCTGAAACGTATTCAGCTGCAAGGTACATAAAGCTTATACGCCGGTCTATTATGTATAATTCAAATGCTGAGATAATCGAATATGGTTCGGATGATCCTAATGCAGAAAAAAAGAATAGGCACAATTTCAGAATAAAAACAGGCGGATTACAGTTTACAGCGTATGATAAGTATTTTCAGCTTGAAGATAGGGATGAGGACTATGAGTGTATTTCCGATTCATTATTGAGATTGGAGATCGCAGTAGGCAGAGATCACATTCGCAACGTAATACTCAATAATGATCTGAAACACAATAGAAAAATCATAGAGTATTTTGTTGATTCAAGCAAAATGTTCTTTACAGATTTTGTGGAGAATCACTTTTGTAAAGGAGATTACTATAGCTATCAGGTTATGAAATGCCTGATTTCGGAAAGTGATTGCACACATAAGATAAAAAAGAGAATGCTGGATTTTGCCAAAGCTCAGTGTAACTACGATTATTTTATGAATATAAAGAAAAAGTTTTTGGATGAGATAGGAGGCAGCAAGTATGGATCTATGATAAAAGCGTTTAATAGGCTGGAAATAAGTCCGATATCGTTATCGACCCGCGATCGACATGGTCAGACAATGGTTCCCGGATTATATACTTTACTTAAATTGGGAAAGGAATGATTTTATGAATGAAAAAATGTTCTATTCAGTTTCCGAGGCGGCAGAATTTCTTGGAGTTTCAAAAGCCACTATGTATCGGTATCTGAGGGAGGGGGCAGTAAAAGCGATAAAGCTTAACGACTCATCATGGAAGATACCTGTGAAAGCGTTAAAAGAGCTGGCAGGAATACTTGCCTAATGAATTATTCCCCCATAAAATCGTGAAAAACTGATTTTATGGGGGATTTTCTATAATATTGAGAAATAAATTAAATGGAGGATATTAACATGATTGAAAAAAGTACAACTTTTACAAAAAGCAATTTTGGTGTGTACAAGTTCCAGATGACATATCAGAACCTAACTAAAAAGCAATCCCAATACATTTGGAGAAGACTTAACGTCAGACATAGAAAGCAGTATAATTCTTCTGCTCATAAATGCAAATTTGTATATACGAGCGAGAATGGTGTTGAGATATATCTTAAAACACACAAATCAAGAATTTTGAGTATTGATGTGGTTGTACATCCCAGGATGATATTGACAGGAACAGTATGTCCGTTTGCTATGTTTGGTGAGTATAATACGGATGCTTTGATGCCGAACCTTGAGGATAAAATAAATAAGGCAGTTACAAGAGAATTAGGGCCTGATTATACGGTTGACAAAGCTGAAATGACCGAAGTTGAATGTGGGGTAGATATTTATTTGCCTAAAAATGTTTCTACAGAATACGGTATTACTCTTATCGAACGTTCTATTCTTTTCACTGAACATGAGCATTTGGTTAAACTTTATACGTATAAAAATGAAAAGCGGATCAAAGAAACACATGGCTTCCGATTAAATGCGGCAAATATGGAATTTACTGTACATGACTGGGCATTTAGACCTGATTATGGGTACAATTTTAATTTAAGTATGCCTCTATCAGCATTAAGGCTGAGAATTGGTTTAAATCGCAAAGTTATAAGTGATACTATTCGTGATAATCGTTTATGCGGTATTATGGCTGTTTTGTCTTATTATGCTGACCACAGCAAAGAGATAATAAATGATTTTGTTGGCAAGCATTTTTTTAAAGGTAAGTATTATCCATATCAGTTGATAAAGTGTGTGATCAATGAATCGGGATTGCCGAAAAAAACAAAAAAATGTATGTATATATGTGCAGACTATTTTAACTTTCATACAACTGCTGATACAAAAGGATTCAACAAAATAATGGACGAACTGTTTGAAAAGAAGACAAAGTTTGAGGTGTTGGATACTTTTGAAGAAATAGGTGTGAATCCGATCCCGATAGATGATCATTTTGATGTGGCTTTCCCGTACATGACGATGATACTGGCTTAGTAATAGCTATTTATGGCAGAATTAATCTGTGTAACCAAGTTAATAGAATAATCAGTAAGCAATAAAAAACTGATTAACCTTGAACGTGTACACATATATTTGTAAGAAAAGCCGCTCTGCAATAGAATTAACCATTGCAGAGCGGCTGCTTTTATGTGCCCATCGGTACATTAAATTGTGAAAATTCGTGTTCTAATTACAAAGATAAAGCTATTCGGTATAAAGGTCGTCGTCGGTGCATGGTATCTCGCCGTTTTCTGCTTCGTAGCGTTTGATCTCCTTTGCAATGAGGTATTCGATCATATTGGTAAGGGATCTTTTATCCTCGGCTGCGATACGTTTTATCTTATAGTGTGTTACAGGGTCGAGGCGCATTGTGAATTGGCTTTTAATTACCGGCATTTTATCACCTCCTTGTGGTATTATGATACCATGTTGGTTGAAAAATGTATGGTATCATATAAATATCTAGTTGACACCACAATGAATTGGTGATATAATAAAATGCAGAAAAAGGAAAAGTTATGCCGAATGCAGTTGGATCATAGGAGATGGGTATGGTATGAGCTTTATAATCGGGTTGCTTGTCGTCTTATTTATCTTATCTATTATTAAGGAGATAATAAGCAATCACAAAGAGGAAATCCTCGGATTTCTGGGGGTAATAGGCGGAATTATTGCTATTGTAGTCTGTACGATAAAATTTGGCTTTTGGAATGTAGTAAAATTCATTCTTATAATTGTAGTTGGATTTTTTGCTATTCTTTTTATAAGCTCTTTTATATCTGTACTGGTAGAAGAATATTATGACCGAAAGGCGATAAAAACCGAGAAGAAAGTCAGAAATTATGTTTTCGGTCAGCCAAGAAATATAAGCTACAGCAGACTTAAAGACCGTACCAATGAATTTTTCGGCAGTATCAGGTTAGGTAAGAAGCATAATGTAAAAGACTATATTGACAAAGCACTTGAAGATTTTACTGCACGAAATGCAACTGAAATATACAGGGTAATAGGACAGGATATAAGAGAGAAGATAAGCGTAGAGTACAATGAATATTATACTGAAATAAATCAACGCTTGGGGTCATATTGTTTGGGAAACTGTTCATTTAAGGACTGGGTAGATCATTGTTTAAGTGAGTTTGCCATAAAAAACACAGAGGGTGGAATGGTTCATTATATTGAAAAGAATGTGGCAAAGGACACAGATAAGCCTTTTTCAAGTGCAAATTATAAGCGAACTGTTATTGAAGATGATGACGATGATGAAGATGATGACAGCTATGAAAAAAGCAGTTATACCGAAGTTAGTTGATTTAATAGATGTAAGCTATGGGCATGTCTACTGCATAATATCATAAAATAAAACAAGGTGGGATAACTATGGGAATAAAAAAAGCTGATGGGAGTTATGCTTCGGAAAAGAACCGTGAAATTGCCGAGCAAAAAGAAGCCGAGCTGAACAAAAAGATTGAAGCGGAAGCAAAAAAGAAAGAAAGTGCAGTCACTTTTTTAGCTTCTGAGCCTATCTATACTATAGATAGCATTATTCTTTCGGATAGCTGCAGAGAAGAGCTTCAAACTGTTATAAATTCCAAGAGAAACTGGGACAAGGTGTTTATTCTGTGGGGACTTGGTACGGTAATGAAACAGAATAAGGGCTTGTTTATCAATTTATACGGTGCGCCCGGAACAGGAAAATCAATGTCAGCTCACGCTATTGCATATTCGCTTGAAAAGAAGATAATTTGTGTTAATTATGCTGATATAGAATCAAAATATGTTGGAGAAACAAGCAAGAATCTTACCAAGCTATTTGAATACGCAAAGGAAAATGATTATATTATTTTCTTTGATGAAGCAGATGCGCTGCTTAGCAAGAGAGTTACCAATATGAGCAGTTCAACTGATGTTAGCGTAAATCAGACACGTTCGGTATTGCTGACCTTGCTGAATGATTACAGCGGAATGGTCATATTCGCTACAAACTTCATCAGCAATTATGATGCAGCATTTATGAGGCGAATACAGTTCCATGTTAAGTTTGAACTTCCGAATGAGGAGATGAGGAAAAAGCTTTGGAAAATGTACATACCTGATCAAATGCCGGCAGAGATCGATATTGATAAAATTGCTCACGATTATGACGGTTTATCTGGAAGCGATATATCAACAGCAGTTTTAAAGGCTGCATTAAGGGCCGCAAATGAAAACAATGATGTTATTCCTCACAGCTATTTTGAAGAGGCAGTAACAAGTATCATTGCGAGCAAGAATGAAAATAAAGGTATATCCGATGATGATACGGTAATTGAAAAGCGTGTTGTCAACGAAGAATATGTTAATCAGCAGCTTGGAAAAAACAAAGAAAATGAAAAGGAGATAGTATAAATGGGTGCATTTATTACAGTAGTTGCTTTTATAGGTGCTGCGGCAACATTGGTTGCAACTCTGGCGGAATATTGGCAGGAACTTGTGGAATGGGTAAAGAAGTGCATAAATGCTGTCAAAAAGCTTATTGAGGGGATCGTTTATGGCTTCAAAGTATTTATAACAAAGGTCAGCGAAGCTATAAAAGAGATTTCCAAGCATTATTCCAAAGAAGGAAATCAATGGACTGAAACCATACAAACACGAGTTATTTCTGCTGATGAAGTTCCTGATGAGATATTGGCTAAAGCACGTTACAACAAGGAAACGGATATTACAGAAGATATGGAAGAACAGCTTGAATTAGCTTAAAAGGAGTGTTATTATGGGAGCTATAAAAGAGTTTTTCGGAGTTCTGTGGGAGAAAATAAAAAACGGCTTTATAAAGATCAAAAATGCTATTTCTGATTTTTTTAGCAAATTCCGCAATTGGATATTAAAGACAGGCGAAAAAGTAAAACAGGCGATCCAAGGAACACTTTTGGGTGTAAGAATATACATCAAAAAGCTTGCCCAAGGTATTGTTCGTAAAATGACGTCCCATTTTTCAAAAAATGGCGATGTGCTGGAAGAAACCGTTGTGATGAAGAAAATATCGGAATCAGAAGTCCCTCCGGAATTTCTTGTCAGGGCGAATTATGATGAATGTACTGATCTTACAGATGATTTTAATAAAGAACTTGTATTGGCATAAGGAGCGTACAGTATATGGTTGATAATGGTAGAAAGCAAATGAAAGTATCCAGGGAAAATGAAGTTATTGATGTTGAAACTCAGGATATACAATTTGAAAATCAAGCGATCAGTTTATTGGATAAATTAGAGCCTGTTCACATTAAAATAGCATCAAAAATCATAGCTAAGGTAAGGTTC
>CALANW010000057.1 GCA_937926145.1 uncultured Ruminococcus sp.
GTAATACTAATTTTTAATCAAAGTGTAGACAAAAAATCGGCGCAAAACCCATATATACGAGCTTTTGCTTGATTTTTTGTACACTTTCAGTTTAAAAATTAGTATAATACTAATTCTTGATCAACCTATAGACAAACTCTCGGCTATAATAAGTTCACTCTACGTCAAGCTCCCTTGTCAGGCGACAGCCTGTCAGCGGTCGCTCTCCAAGGTCCACGCAGTGACCTAATTGAACTTATTCTATCTGTCGATTTTGTCTATAGAACGGTCAAGAATTAGTATAAAGCGATAAGCAGCACAGTTTGCTTACGCAAAAAAAGTCCGATGAAAGTCGGACTTTTTTATTTATCCAAAGCTTTTTGTTCCGAAAAAAGGTGCGTTTGTCGGGTCTGTGTTGAAAAAGCTCGGATTTGGGAATATTATAAATTGGAATATAAAGGAAGCATTGATAAATGCTTTTACCGTATCGATATCCACCGCACACCGCACACAGAGGGAATTATGACTGATCCGAGATCGTTTGGAAAATATTTATACTATTTGCGCAAAAGCAGAAAGCTGACCCTTCGCGGGCTTGCAGAAATGATAAATGTTTCTCCGTTTTATTTAAGTCTTATCGAAAATGAAAAGAAAAGCAACCCCAGTCCCGAGATACTGGGCAGGCTTTACACCGCCTTGAAACTGAGCAAGTCCGAAATGGAAACACTGCTCGATCTTCACGCCGAGAGCAATGGCGGCGTTAGCTATGACATTGCTCACTACATAATCAAAAACAAGGCTATCAGAGAACTGATCCGCTCCGAGCGCGACAAGGCGAAGGACACCGCCTATTGGGACGATTTTATCTCCGATATCACAAAGGAAAACATAGAATAATACCAAAGCTCAAACACGCCCCAAAGCCGCATTATGCGTGATGCTGACGCTCTCACGGGAGTACAGTGCATCATCGGAAATAAGCTTGACAGCAAGCTTTACAAGCGACGGTATCGTTGTGGTGTACCCCTTTGCATGCTCGCCCTTGAATGTGAGTACAAAATCGTCTTCATCACCCTCACCGAGATAGCCGGGACGCAGGACGGTGTAGTTCAGACTGCTCGCTTCGACTATATCGACAGCCTTACGGTTCGGAATCTGTTCGGGTTCGTTGTCAAGATTGTCTTCGCCGTCGATATCATCGGGAATTTCGTTGTAAATTCCCACTGCGCCCATAAAAATGAGCCTTTTTCGGTCATTGCCGAAACTATATTCTCCGCGATCTCGGGAAGTTTTTCTCCGGAAATTGCACAGTATACAACATCTATGCCGTCAAGCGCCGATTTCAGCTCCGCAATGTTCAGTGCATCACCGCTTATGGCTTTGACTCGGGAAGAATCCAAATAAACGTCCCCTGCGTGACGTGAAAACAGCGTTAAATGATACTCCGTATCGGACAAAAGCTTTTTGGCGAGCGCACTTCCTGCCGTTCCCGTTGCTCCGAGCAGTAAAATATTTTTCATCGTATCTCTCCTTACCATTTCATCGACATTTCCACAAGCTCGGGGTTTTCCGAGTTGCCTATCATCGCCGAAGCTTTGTCAAGACTGCAAAGCGCTGACATTTCCTCAGCTGTGAGTTCAAAATCGAATATGTCGATGTTTTCTTTTATCCTCTCGGTGTGAACTGACTTTGGAATTGCCGTCACGCCGTCCTGTATCAATCGGCGGAGAAGAATCTGCGCCGCGGTTTTGCCGTACTTTGCGGCAAGTTCCTGCACAAGCGGTTCGGCGAACATCTCGTTTGCGTGCCCCTGACCGAGCGGAGCATAACCCATGTGCGCCACTCCGTATTTGCTTTCCCATTTATGCTCTGATTGGCGCTGGCAGTAGAGGTGCGTTTCAATTTGGTTCACGGCAGGCTTTACCTCATTATATGCGGTAAGGTCAACAAGTCTGTCGGGTTCAAAGTTTGAAGTGCCTATCGCACGGATCTTCCCCTCCGAACAAAGCTTTTCAAGCTCACGCCAAGCTTTATAATAGTTCGCAAAGGGCCAGTGGAGAAACACTAAGTCGAGATAGTCAGTTTTCAGCATACGGAGCGAATTTTCCACGGTTTCACGGGTATGTTCGTAGGATTTGAAGTTGACTTTCGTGACGATGAAAAGCTCTTTTCTGTCAATGCCGCTTGCTTTTATGCCGCTGCCGACCTGCTCCTCGTTACCGTAAGCTTCGGCGGTATCGATAAGGCGATAGCCGTTTTGTATAGCCTCTGCGACTGAATTTTCGCAGTCTTTTCCCGTATTCATAAATGTGCCGAAGCCGAGCATCGGCATAGAAACGCCCTCTGCAATTTCCTGATATAACATAAAATTGACCTCCCTAAAATTATTGACTTGCACCTTTTTTGATGCTAAAATGATTATAACAAGTTCGTGTTACTCGAAGTCAATAGCTTTTTCAAAAAAATTTTTGAGATGAATTTTATGTATTATACGATAAAGCAGATGTCTGAGATGTTCGATGTTTCGGAGCATACGCTTCGGTATTATACTGATCTTGGACTTCTCCCCTGCGAACGCGACGGCGGAAACCGACGGGTTTTCACTGAGGAATCTGTGAACTGGATGCAGGGAATAAAGTGTCTGAAAGGCTGCGGTGCTTCGATCGAGGATATCAAGGAATACTGTCGGCTTTGTCTGCTCAATGAATCGGAGGAAAACCTCAGGGCTCGCTATGAGATAATTCTGAAGCAGCGTGAAAAGGCATACAAGCGTGTTGAAGAAGCAAAAGCCACGGCAAAATATATGGACGAAAAAGCTGCGCATTATGAAGCGATACTTGCAGGACTTGCTCCCGATGATACTAGCCCGAAGCTTTGGACGTCAGAAAATCGTCCTAAACATTGATAATGCAAAACTGCGCCTGCAAGTGAAAAAACATCTGCTCTCACTCTGACGCTTCACCCGATCAAGTCCGAATCTCAGCTTCGGCATTTTTATTCGCTATAATTTGACAAACTCCGTTATATTTGATATACTAATACTAAACACCAATAAAACTATAGAAAAAAATCTGCGCAAAAACCATAAATCAGAGTTTTTGCTTGATTTTTTATTGGTTTTTAGTTTAAAAGAAAAAATAATCGGAGGATCATATTATGAAGCGCAAAAATTCAAATAAATTTGCAGTATCAAACACGCCTGCTGCACCTGTTATCGAAAAGGCTGTACCTGTTGAAGAAACAAAGGTTGAAATTGCTCCTGCTGTCGAGCCGACTCCAGTTGTTGAAACTCCCGTTTCGGAAGTCAAGGAAACAAGATCCGCCCCCAAATCAAAGCCTGCCGCTAAAAAGGAAGAAGTCAAGAAGGCTGACGTTTTCGTTATTCAGAGCAACGGCAAGGAATATACCAATGATGATATTGTTGAGCTTTGCAAGGCAGCTTACAGAAGCGGAACCCGCAAGCAGGTCAAGTCCTGCAATGTTTACCTCAAAGCTGAAAACAACGGTCTGAGAGTATACTACGTTATCAACGGCAATGCTGACGGTTCGTTTATTGATCTTTGATCTTAATACTGTATTTTTAATGGCAGCACATTTTATACTAAACACCATTTAAAATTTGGAAAAAATCAAGCCGACAATCTCGAATATATAGGATTTCGGCGCAGATTTTTTCCTGTATTTTATTGGTGTTTAGTATTACAATATGTGCTGCCGTTTTTTATAGAGATATAAAAAAGTCCGATGTAATATCGGACTTTTTTCAATATATTCACTTTTCATCAGGTATCTTCAAAACGACCGACAGCTCAAACATTCCGTCCTTTATCGAAACAGCCATAGTACCGTCATATTTCTTAACAGTCTGCTCAATTGAAAGCAGCCCGAAGCCGTGATTTCTTTCATCTTCCTTAGAGGTTTTCATTATCCCCTCGGAATCTGCGCTGACGGTCGGATTTCTCATCGTCATTGTCCAGTAGCCCTGCCTTATCTGCGCAGCTATGGTTATTTTGCCTCTTTCGGGACACTTTTTGCAGGCTTCGACCGCGTTATCCAAGGCGTTTGCAAGGATAATGCAGATATCGGAATTTCCTATCTTGTCCGTAATACAGCCGTCGAATTCAATATCGGCAAAATTCTTGCAGTTCTCACTCTTATCCGTAAATATCGCATCCGCAAGGCGGTTTCCCGTGCGGAAGATAGCTTCATTTCGGTGGGTTGATTCCGTAAGTTTATCAATATAATTCTGCGCATCGGAATAAAAGCCCTCGCCGATCAGGGCATTGATACTGCTGAGGTGATTTATGTAATCATGTCTAAATGTACGCATATCGCTGTTGAGTTTTTCGAGCTTTTCATAGTGTGAAATTTGTGTGCTGACTTGTTTTTCAAGCAATGAGTTTAGGGCGGTGTAATAATTTTTTGATGCGACGTTTATTAAGAGGGAAAATATCATTGTAATCAACGTTATTGTAAGTAAAGCTATTAATACAGTAATAACATTTTGTTTTATAAGATTACCAGTCTGATAATTATTACATACCGAAAGGCAGGTGATAAAGGTCAGTGCTATGATAATAAGCACAAAGATATGTTTGGGGATATTTTTTGAAATTGAATAAAAATTATTTATAGACCGTTTTAAATTTAACGTTATGGCTACAACAGCTAATACTATACGTATGAAAAATAATGATATTGCATCTAAATCTCTGTAAGGAAGAGAAAACAATTGTAAAACAATTATGGCAATACTAGATGATAACAATGAAGTAACAAGTTCTAACGTTAATGCCAAATATAGTTGTGAGATTTTAACCTTACCAAAAGAAATAAAATATGAAATAACAAACATTAAAGGATACACAAAGATTGAAATTACACTAACTTCGAAATTATATGATAATGCAATTATAGCGGATAATATAACACTAATTAAAATAGCAACCGCTTGTCTCTTTTTATTAAGGAGTTTAGAAATACCAAATGCATTAATAATCAAAGTTGTAGCTGTAACCATTGTTAAATCAGAAAATATCTTCAAAGCAATCATATTAGCTACCTCGTTATTATAAATTCATTTCATTGTATCTCATAACATATTCTTGAAACGATTTTTTAAACTTGGCAGTATAAACTTTTCCTATCTGTGCTCTTTCACCGTTATCAAAGAAAATTTCTGAATTTGTGTGATTATTTATATGTGAAAAGCCTGCAATATAAGCTCTTTGGCAACGGCAGAATTTTTCAGCCGATAGTTTTTCCTCAACCTTTTTTAGAGCCTGTTCACATTAAAGTATTGCAATTTTTGTGAAAACATATTATAAT
>CALANW010000058.1 GCA_937926145.1 uncultured Ruminococcus sp.
CCGTTATCGGTATGTATTTTGTAAATACTGCTGTCAAAAATATCGGTCTGACATCGCACAGCCTTTGTAACACTGAACATATCGTCGGCTCTTGCCGTAATAAACGGACGAAAGATTTTCTCACTGTCCGCTTTGAACAAGTCAATATATTTTTCTGCACGATTGTGGTTGCCCTTTACGGACAACCCGATTTTTTTATGAAAATCACGCTGAAAGAGCTTGAATTTAACGAATAAAAAATAAATCATATAGTTTTTAACAATATTGGCGTATTCGGATACATCGTAATATTCAGATAATTCTTCCAGTACAGCATTACAGCTTCCGTCACATAAAGCATCCGCATTGCACAGCCTGTCGCTCACTTCCATAATTTCATTCAGCTCACGCTTTACTTTCATAAGTCGGTTTATATCCTTGACGAGATTGCCAAGTTTGTTGCTGTGCCGCATAAGTCCTTTCTGATCTTTCCTTGGGCAGCCGCTGTATGTCCAAGCTTTAATATCCGCAGGAGAGCCGATGATATATGTTTCTGTATCTTCCGTAAAATCAACGATTATGCCAATTGAAGCAATATCTGCGCAGCACTCAAACAAATCTATCATAACAAATACGCTCCTTTCATAGAAAATCAAACGAATTCGATCAATAAAATTTTATGTATTTATTGTATCATATTATACCAACGAAAAATACGGATTTATCTGCATTTGTATGATGTTTGCACGCAAGGGTGTAATGGCTGCGGTAAAACAAGAAGAGCGTGAGTTTTTTCTCACGCTCCTCGATAAATGGGAATCTGTTAATGTTATTTAATTGTCCAATATCCATCATAGGCATATCCAGTTTTTCCATTCAATAAATGTTCCGATTTAGTGAATCCCACTTTCTGAATTGCTTTAATTCTTTCTATCGCATATATTGGAGCCTTAGTAAGTACACCTTTATATCCTAACATTTTCTCAAATTCTGGTGTGATAAGTGAAAAAATATCATACAATTCATTTTCCTGTTCATAATCACTTCTCACATCTACTCTCAAAATACCCATGTTATTAAATTCATCATCGGACACTCTCAAGCATAATTCAACCGTTCCAATTACAGTTGATACTGTCTTGTCAACAATCGAAAGTCTAACGAACCAACCTTTTTCATATGACATCCGCCAAAAGTCCATCGCTGCTTCCATTTTTTCTTTTGACGCATAATAGAAATTATCTCCATTACAATTATCACTGTTAAAGAATGGCAATGCGTTCTTATCGCTATATACTTTTAATAAATCATTGCAATCTTCATTCTGAAATAATCTAAGTATAAACTTTTCATTTTCTAATACAGGACATGATTCATAAATATTCATAAGATACCTCCAAATTCCGATATATCGAGCAGTTTAGCTGCCCGATTTATTCCATTATACCCAAAATTATAAATATAGTCAAGGGGAGAACAAACAGATTTATCATAACAAATAAATTCCATTTAGAGAAAATCGAATGAAATCAGCAAAAAAATTTATAGAATTTATATATCACGTTTTGCACGTTTCGTCAACGGATAGTACGAATTATATGTATTTGTTTGATATTTGCACGCATAGGCTTAATGAGTTGCTCGAAACAAAAAGTATGAGGTCAAAACGGCGTTTTCGAAAATTTTTAATGTATAATGGGAGCAGGCTCAAGGAAAAATCCCAAGAGCCGAACAAAAGAAAATGGAGGTGCTGTGAATGAACAGCAGAGATAATCTGCCGATGATGTTATCGGCAAACGACATTCAGACAATGGGCTTCACCCGTACTATGGCGTACAATATCCTTAATCGTGAGGACGTGCCTGTTGTAAAAATCGGCAGTCGGAAGTTTATTCAGAGGGATAAGTTTTTTGATTGGCTTGACAGCAAGGAGGATAGAGAAAATGATAAAATTCAATGACACTTTCATCATCGGTATCGACCACGGCTACGGAAATCTCAAAACAGCCAATACGGTTACTCCATCGGGTGTAAAGATCCACGAATCTGAACCGCCCTTCAAAAAGGACGTACTGGAGTATGACGGAAAATACATCTGCATCGGCGAGAACCACAAGTTTTTCGTAGATGATAAGACAGCCGATATGGATAATTACTACCTTACCCTTTACGGTATAGCACAGGAATTGTCCCTTGCAGGCATCACGGACAGCCACGTTCACCTTGCAGTGGGGCTTCCGCTTATGTGGTATTCCGAGCAGCGTGAGAGCTTTGCAGAGTATCTCAGACAGAATGAATATGTGGAGTTTGCGTATAACGGCAAAACCTATCATATTCACATCGACAGTGTTTCCGTCTATCCGCAGGGATATTGTGCAGTCTATGACAAGCTCAGAGATATGGACGGAGTAAATATGATCGCAGACATCGGGAACGGCACTATGAACATTTTGAAGGTCATTGACCATAAGTGCATCATTGACAGCTGCCGTACCGAAAAGCTGGGTGTGGAGAAGTGTGTTTTCAGAATACGCAATGCGGTCATGAATAAATTCCACGAAGGTATTGATGAGAGCATTATCAGAAAGTTTTTCAGAAACGAAGAGCAAGAGCTTCCCGAAGAATACAGAAAGGTCATGGAGAACTGCACAGCCGATTACTGCTCGGATATTCTTGCAGCTCTGTACAGCAACGAGTACAATTCAAAGCTTATGAAGCTGTATGTTGTGGGCGGCGGAGCAGTTGTTATGAGCAATTACAATACCAATCCATCCAACACAACGTTCATCACAGATATTTGTGCGAATGCAAAGGGATATGAATTTCAGGCAAAGAGAAATCTGAGGAAGTGTGCAGATGGTAAAGACAACAAATCTCAGGCTTAATCTTGATAAGCCGGAGCATAGAAAAGCGTATGAAATCTTGCAGAATTCCGATAAGAGCTATTCCAAAACGATAGTTGCCGCACTTCTTTCATTTTCCGAAAATGAAGAAAACCGCAAACATCTTTTTGACGGTATCAGGGAAATTGTGAGAGAGGAGATAAGTGCAGTTTTTGAAAATGCGGATATTGTGCAGGAGAGCATTTCCGAGAAATCTGTAATTTCTGCAAAAGCTCTCGAAAGTGAAAATTCGAAAAACGATAATTCCGAAAATATTTCAGATAACGATTATGATGAAAACGAAGATTTTGTTGATGATGATTTTCTGAATATGTGAGATTTTTCGCAGTTGGTATAACTTTTTTATGAGTGGTGTGGCTTCAATATCCCGATGTTTTGGTATAAGCATTAAAAACAGGCTGAAATGGAGCTGAAAATATGGTATCGAAACGTGGGATAATTGAAACTGATCGAAATGTGGTGCTGATATGGGCAGAAATAAAGCCGAAAATGTGGTATGAATTATGTCCCATATTAACGCTAATATCAGCAGTGGCTATAAAAATCAACGGTTTTGGTATCAACAATTTTTAATGTGTGTTGGTATCAGCTTCAAAACGGGAGTGAAAAATGAGAATCAGTGAATTTTGCAAAACCTTTCAAATTTCACATCAGGCAGTACATGACAAAATGAAAAATCATGCTGCCGAGCTGGAAGGGCATA
>CALANW010000059.1 GCA_937926145.1 uncultured Ruminococcus sp.
GGAAATGGGACGAACTGCAAAAAAGTTCGGAAAACCTGCCTTTTAATACTATTTTTAATTAAAAAAAGCAGATTGAAAATAGTATAAATCAATTTTAAATGGAGTGATATGTTTGAAGATCAGCTATAAACGCGAAAAAATAGCGGACGGGATACATTTCAATTCTATCCGCAACCAAAGCCTTAAAACAAACAGTATTGTTGTGAACCTTATATCTCCGCTTTCCGAAGATACGGCTTCACTCAATGCTTCTGCTTCTTATATTCTTACCGACAGCAGCAGAGAATATCCGACGCTCGTTGCAATAAGCCAGAAACTTGAAGAACTTTACGGTGCCGGACTTAAAGGCGCAGTCCTTCGTGCAGGCGACAATCAGTTCGTTTCAATAATCAGTTCCTGCATCAATGACCGTTATACATTTGACAAGGAAGAGATCACCGAAGATCTTGCAAGAGTTACTCTTGGCTGTATCCTTGACCCGAACCTTGATGAAAACGGTTTTTATGCGCCTGATTTTGCACTCAAAAAGCAGGAACTTCTTGATGATATCGACGCAGTTATCAACGAAAAGCGTTCGTATGCTCTTCAGCGCGCAGGAAAGATAATATACAAAGGTGAGCCTGCCGCAGTATCGGTAAAAGGCGAGCGTGAAAGTGCAGAAAAAATAACGGCTTCGACTTCTTACGAGCAGTATAAAAATCTTCTCAAAACCGCACAGATCGAAGTTTTCTTTGTCGGTGCAGACGAACCCAAGGGCATAAAGGAATCTATATGCGAAAGCTTTGCAAAGCTTGACCGTGATTACAAAGGCGAAGTTAAAACAAAACGTTCCGCTGTTAAAGCTTCTCCCGAAGAGTTCACCGATGAACTGGAAGTTGCTCAGTGCAAAATGGTTCTTGCATTTAAGTCAGACAGTACAAATCGCCGTGCTGTAAAGCTTATGAATGCAGTATTCGGTGCAACACCGTTCTCAAAGCTTTTCCTTAACGTTCGTGAAAAAATGAGCCTTTGCTATTACTGCTCGTCGAATTATAACGATATGAAGGGCGTTATCACTGTTGACAGCGGCGTTGAAAAGGCAAATATTGAAAAAGCCAAGGCTGAAATAATCCGCCAGTTCGAGCTTATGCAGAAAGGCGAGTTTGATGAAAAGGAGATAAACGAAGCACGTCTTGCTGTTATCAACGGTTTGCGCAGCGTAAATGACAGTGCAGCAACGCTTGTAAGCTGGTATATGTCGCAGATCTTCCTCGGCACGGAGCTTTCACCCGAAGATGAAATAGAACTTCTTGAAAAGGTAACGAAAGAGGATATTGTTGAAGCTGCGAAGTCATTCAAGCTTGACACGGTTTATGTCCTCAAAGGAAAGGAGAGTGCCGAAAATGAATAAGGAAGTCATCAAAAACGCCCGCACAGGTGAAGAATACACTCTTATCAAGCACCCGACGGGACTTGATATCTACGTTTGGAAAATGGACAATTTCAGCACGACACACGCTCTTTTCGGAACAAAATACGGCTCTATAAACACAAAATTCAAGACAAAAAATGACCCTGATTTTATAACCGTACCGAACGGTATTGCTCATTATCTCGAACACAAGCTTTTTGAGAATGAGGATTGCGATGTTTTTAGCCTTTATGCGAAAACGGGTGCTTCTGCAAACGCTTATACCTCGTTCGACAGAACTTGTTATCTTTTTACAACAACAAACAATGTTTATGAATCACTTGAAATACTGCTCAACTTCGTGCAGTCGCCTTATTTCACTGAGGAAACCGTCCGCAAAGAGCAGGGCATTATCGGTCAGGAAATAAGAATGTATGACGACAATGCAGGCTGGAGAGTTTTCTTCAATATGCTTCAGGGAATGTATCATAATCACCCTGTAAAGATCGATATTGCAGGAACGGTCGAGAGCATCGCGCAGATAAATGCTGACCTGCTTTACAAGTGCTATTACACTTTCTACAACCTCAACAATATGGTGCTTTCAATAGCAGGAAATGTTGATGTTGACAAGGTTCTTGAAGTTTGCGACAAGTGCCTTAAGCAGAATGAAAATATCGAACTTGAAACTGCATTTGAGGACGAACCCGACAGCGTATGCGAAAAGGAAGTCGTTCAGAAGCTTGAAATTGCAATGCCTATGTTCAATATCGGCTTCAAGGCAAAGCCTGAAAGTGGACTTGCTGCACTCAAAGCAGAAATAGAAACCAATTTTGTTCTTTCGCTCATCGCAAATGAAAGCTCAGAATTCTATAAAAAGCTTTATGATGAGGGAATAATCAACTCGACCTTCTACAGCGAAGTATTCTGCGGCGACGGATATTTCTGCTCAATATTCGGCGGTGAAGCCCGTGACCCACGTCTTGTCCGTGACAAGATAATTGAAGAAGTTGAGCGCTGCAAGCGTGAAGGACTTGATGAAAGCCGCTTCAGCACTATAAAAAAGGCGTATTACGGTTCGCTTATCAAGGGACTTGATGATGCTGAAAACCTTGCAACAATAATGCTCAATAATGGTATGGAGGGACTTTCCGCATTCGACAGAATTGAAACTGTCGCAAACTGCACATTTGAGGACGTTACAAAACGCCTTATGACACAGTTCAACACGGAAAATGTTACTCTGTCGATAATTGACCCCGTAAACGGCAGGGAGGATAAGTAATGACTAACGCAGAATGGAACACCCTATCGTTTCCGAAGCTTGGCATTGAACTGCCCGTTTACAGCACTGCTTTTACTGTTTTCGGTATTGAAGTAAAGTGGTACGGAATAATGATCGGTTTGGGTCTTTTGCTCGCGGTGATCTATTGTTTCAGACGAATGAAAGATGCAGGCATTGATTCCGACAAGGCAACGGACGCAGTATTCGGCGGATTTATCGGTGCAATAATCGGCGCTCGCCTTTACTATGTTTTTATGATGTGGGACGAATACAAGGGCGATATCAAAGCTATTTTTTCGGTAAGGGACGGTGGACTTGCTATTTACGGCGGACTTATCGGTGCGCTCCTTGTCGGATTGATAATCGCAAAGATAAAGAAAGTAAAGCTTCTTCCGCTGCTTGATCTTGCAGGAATGGGATTCCTTATCGGTCAGACATTCGGACGTTGGGGAAACTTCTTCAACCACGAATGTTTTGGAAGCAACACAACGCTTCCGTGGGGAATGACAAGTCCGAGGATCGCGGCAGCACTCAAAGCCAATGCTGACAGCATCTACAGCTCAACGGGCGTAACTGTTGACCCGACTATGCCTGTTCACCCTTGCTTTTTATATGAATCATTGTGGTGTCTTATCGGTTTTCTGATACTTCATTTCTATTATAAGCACAGAAAGTTTGACGGCGAAATTTTCGCAATGTATGTTTTCTGGTATGGACTTGGAAGATTCTTTATCGAGGGTCTGCGCACAGACAGCCTTATGGTCGGACATCTGAGAATTTCCCAGTTTGTTGCAGCTGTAAGCGTTATTGCGGCATTGATCGTTATAATCGCCGCACGTTCAAAGATAAAGCAGAACGGCGGCTGCACACTGTATAAGGATACAGAAGAATCAAAGGCTATACTTGCCGAAGCAGAGCGCAGAAATGCTGAATATGACAAAAAGCGCGCCGAAAAGAAACACAAAAAAGAATCATCAGAGGAAAAGCTTGATCCTAAAGACAGATTAACTGATGATGAAACGGAGGATAACGAAAATGGTAAAGATAATTGACGGAAAGGCAATTTCCGCAGCAGTAAAGGAACAGGTCAGAGTTGAAGCCGAACAGCTCAAAGAAAAGGGCATCAGCATCGGATTGGCTGTTGTTATCGTTGGAAACAACCCTGCTTCAAGAGTATATGTAAATAACAAGAAGAAAGCCTGCGAGGTAGTAGGCTTTGAATCGTTCGAGTATGCTCTTCCCGAGGAAACAACTCAGGAAGAACTTATTGAGCTTGTAAAGAAGCTCAACGTCGATGAAAAGGTAAACGGAATCCTTGTTCAGCTTCCTCTTCCAAAGCATATTGACGAAACCGCAGTGATAAACACTATCGTTCCCGAAAAGGACGTTGACGCTTTCCACCCCGAAAATGTCGGACACATTATGATAGGCGACTACAAGTTCCTGCCGTGTACACCTGCGGGCGTTATTGAGATGCTCGATCAGAGCGGTATTTCAGTTGACGGAAAGAACTGCGTTGTTATCGGCAGAAGCAACATCGTGGGCAAACCAATGTCAATGCTTCTTTTGAAGAAAAACGGAACTGTTACTATCTGTCATTCGCACACAAAGAATCTTGCCGAGATATGCAGAACAGCTGATATCCTCGTTGCGGCTGTCGGAAAGGCAAACTTCGTTACAGCTGATATGATAAAAGAGGGTGCAGTTGTTATCGATGTTGGTATGAACCGCCTTGACAATGGCAAGCTCTGCGGAGATGTTGATTATAATGACTGCTTTGACAAGGCAGGCTACATAACTCCCGTTCCGGGCGGCGTTGGTCCAATGACAATTGCAATGCTTATGAAAAACACGCTCACTTCCGCAAAAAAGAAAAACGGTATTGAATAAAAGAACACCTCCCTTGGCAAGAATATTGTCAAGGGAGGATCTTTTATGCAAAGAAAAATCACAGCGGTGAATTTTGCCGCTTTTTTTACAGCTTTATTTCTTATTATAAGAATTGCAGTTATAGATAATGACACCAAAGTCCTTGAAGCGGCATCGGGCAGGGGAAGGTACGTCCTTTCGGACAAGTGTGAATACGCATCGATATACGACAGAAACGGTCAAAGGCTTAGCAATCGAAGCGTTGAATATGTCGCTGTTCTTGACCCACATAATGTTAATTCACTCAACGCGGCGAAGTACGCTTGTGATTCGGAGGCGCTCCATAACGGAATGTCGGGAAATCTTCCTTTTTTCTGCAAAGTGACTTCAGAAAATATACAAAACGTTGTTGTTTTTCGCAGATATATTCGGACGGAAAGCTCGCAGCCTGCGCGGCATTTGGTAGGTTATACCTCGGATGGCAGAGGGATTTGCGGTATCGAACTTGCTTATGACGATTTTCTTCGTGGGAATTACACGGAAAACCGAGCGGTATTCAGCGTAGACGCAATGGGCTCTGTTCTTGAAGGAATGATTTCCGAAAAGACTATCCCAAAGGAAATGGAGAGCGGAGTGATAACAACGCTTGACCTTGATATTCAGACAATTACCGAAAATGCTTTCCGAAAATCGGGATATAAAAAGGGTGCGGCGGTGGTCATGGATATAAAAAGCGGTGATATCCTTGCCTGCGCCAGCTTTCCCGAATTTGATCCGCAGAATCTTGCCGCAAGCCTTGAAAACGAGGATTCGCCGTTCATAAATAGGGCGTTTTCAGCATACAGTGTTGGTTCGATATTCAAGCTTGTAACGGCTTCCGCCGCGCTTGAATCGGGGATAAGCGAAGATTTTTCCTATACCTGCGACGGCTCAATAGACATTGACGGGCAGGTCTTCAACTGTCATAAATGGGGCGGTCACGGCGAAATATCAATGGAAGAAGCAATGGTAAGCTCCTGCAATCCTTATTTTATAGTTTTGAGCGAAACGCTGTCGCCGAAAATTTTACACGATACAGCCAAAAAGCTTGGTTTCGGTGAAGAATTTGAATTTGCCGAGGGAATATATTCTCAAAGCGGATATCTTCCCTCGGAGCGTGAGCTTTCTGTCAAGGCGGAAAAGGGAAATTTTTCATTCGGACAGGGAAAGCTTACTGCAACGCCTTTACAGATATGCAGGCTGACCTGTGCGATTGCAAATAACGGAATTATGCCGCAGGCAAGGCTTATCAATGCACTTCGTGATGAAAATGGAATCGAAACAGCAGTCAATTCAACGAAAAGCGAGCGTGTAATGTCCTGTCTTACGGCGCAGAAACTTAAAAAATATATGAATGGCGTTGTGAACGCTCCAAATTCGTTCTCATATTCGGAACTGATAAGCTGTGCAGGCAAAACATCGACCGCACAGACGGGAAGATACACTGCTGACGGAAAAGAGATAATGAATTGCTGGTTTACGGGCTATTTTCCGTGCGATTCGCCGCAGTATGCCGTAACGATACTTGTTGAGGGCGGAATCTCAGGAAATGTTAGCTGTGGTGGTATTTTTAAAGAGATAGCTGAGAATATATGCAATATAAAAAGCCGGCAGAAATGAATCTGTCGGCTTTTGTAGTTATGTATAGATCAATCTTCGTCAAAGTTACCGGGAATATTAAGCTGCTTTACAGGGATTCTCTTAAGAGGAGAATATTGATATTTTGCGCATGAAGATGATCCGTCAACAAGACCGCGCTTTTCACAGAGGACTTTTCCGCCGTCCTTTGCTCTTGTGCCGTATGTACAATATTCGCAGCGTGGGGGAATATTGTTACCAAAGTATTTCTTTTTTGCCATTGAGAATCATTTCCTTTCGAGTGTTCTGAATGCATTTCAATTATTTTTATTATAT
>CALANW010000060.1 GCA_937926145.1 uncultured Ruminococcus sp.
ACGAGATTCCTCTACGTCTCGTGGGCTCGGAGATGTGTATAAGAGACAGTATTATTACAGATATATTAAATTAGCCTTACTTTGCTGTTAAAGCTTTCTCTAAAACGTTTTCTTAATTAGTTCATATTTAGTATAATTTAAACAATAGTGACGGTTTTATGGGCATATTTTTACCTTAATTTTTACTTCAAAGAGGGCGTTTGTGCAAAGTGCTTTAGATTAACAAATTTAAGTTGTACAAATTGACGCTATTGGCAAAATTGATTGACAAACCTGCTTAATCTGTTATAATAAAAACACAACAGCAAGTTCATTAACCGATTAAAAACCGCTTATGCGATATCAGGTTATGAACTTCGCAAATAAGAACGTACATTATCTATTTGGAGGAATCAATGATGAATTCACAGATGAAAAAAACAGCAGCCGCTGCTGCAGCAGTATTAATGGCTTGCTCCGTATTCGCAGGATGCGGTGAAAAGACAACAGACAACACAGACAGCACAACAACAGCTGCAACAACTAAGGCAGCAGACGCAAGCGCTGACAACGGCGATGCAGCAGTTGATGAAACAACAGCAGACACAGCAGAAGCTGACACAGACCTCTCCGGTACTATTAAGGTTCTCCACCACCGTACAGACAGAGATCAGGACGGCACAATGGCAAAGCTCACAGAGGGCTTCAATGCACTTTATCCTAACGTAACAGTTGAATATCAGTCATTCACAAACTATGTTGACGACATCGCAACAATGCTCCAGTCCGACAACTACGGCGACGCACTTATGACACCACAGGCTATCAAGCAGGCTGATCTTCCTAACTTCTTCGAGTCCTTCGGTTCTTTCTCCGACCTCGACAGCAAGTACTACTGGCTCAAGGATTACGTTGCTGACGGTCAGGTATACGCACTTCCTACAGGCGGCACAGCTTCCGGTCTTCTCTACAACAAGAAGGTATGGGCTGACGCAGGCATCACAAGCCTCCCAACAACAACTGACGAATTCATCAACTGCCTCCAGCAGATCGCTGACAACACAGACGCTATCCCTTACTACACAAACTACGCTGCAGGCTGGACAATTGCACAGTGGCAGTCACTCGTTCTCTCCGCTGCAGGCGATGCTGAATACAATGTAAAGCTCCTCTCAGAAAAGAATGAACTCTTCTCCGACGGCAGCCCTTATGATGCTGTATACGGCACACTCTTCCGCATCTACTCCAACCCTGCTCTTCACGAAGAAGACCCATCCACAACTGACTGGGAAGGCTGTAAGCCTGCATTCGCTCAGGGCAAGATCGGTACAATGGTACTCGGTTCTTGGGCAATCTCGCAGTTCCAGGAAGCTGCTGTAAACGCAGGTGAAGATCCTGCAAACGTTGGCTTTATGCCATTCCCTAACTCCGTTGACGGCAAGCTTTACTCCGCTTCTTCCAACGACTATATGATGAGCGTAAACAAGAACTCCGCTAACAAGGACGCTGCAATGGCTTATGTTAAGTGGTTCTGCGATGAATCCGGCTACGCTCAGAACGAGGGTATGATCTCGGGTCTTAAGGGTGCTGCAATGCCTGAAACACTCTCCGCATTCGAAGACCTCGGCGTTGAACTCTTCGTTGAAGCTGCATATCCTGATGACCTCGTTGGTAAGTTCGATGAGATCGCTAAGGATTCCGAAGTTGACCCATGGGGCGACGCTACAACAAACTTCAAGGTAAGAATGGCTGAAGCTGCATTCAAGGGCGAAGGCGAAGATGCTTACAAGAAGATCTGCGACGATGTAAACGCAGCTTGGGACGCTTCCAGAGATAAGATTCTCGGCTAATTTACATAACCGATAATTTCATTTGACCATTTCCTATCCTTCTTAATATTTTTATACTGAGTGGACTTTTCCGTATGGAACGGCGTTTCCCCCTATTTTCGCCGTTCCATATCCTCTCGGTAAAAGAAATCGCTAATTAAATCGCGTCTTACGACTTGGCACGCATTATGCGCCCCAAATTTAATCAGCAATATCCAATTCTCCCAATCTCATTATGCAGACCGTCTTAACATTTTTGACAAAACAATGTTTGGCGGCTGTTTTTTTCGGAGGCAGACTATGAAAAGCCAAAACAATCTTTTGCAAAAGAACAAGCTCGGCAGGATACGATCGCAGCAGCTTTTGACGGTAATTTTGTTCCTGCTCGTTCCGTCAATTCTCCTTTTCGTTTTTACATATATCCCTGCACTCAATATGGTGCGCTACAGCTTTGAAAACAGAGATCAGTTCGGTCAGAATGTAACATTCTGCGGACTTGACAATTATAAAACGGTATTCACAACTCCCGAATACTTCGCTTCGCTCAAAAACAGCGTTTACTACCTCGTCGGCTCGTTTATCCAGCTCGGACTTGCGCTTTTCCTCGCAACTATCCTCTGCTCGAAGATAAGAGGCGCAAACTTCTTCAAGGGCGCACTCTTCTTCCCTTATATGATAAACACGGTTGCCGTTGCACTTATCTTCCGCCGCTTCTTCCAGAGAGGTGACGGCGTTACAAACACAGACGGTACGCTCAATACTATCATCACACTTTTCGGCGGCGACCCTGTTAAATTCCTCTCGACAGAGGGACTTGCCAATATCTGCCTTGTGTTCGTTTCGATCTGGCGCTATATCGGTCTTGACCTTGTAATGTTCATCGGTGCTATCCAGTCTATTTCCCCCGACATCTACGAAGCAGCTGACCTCGACGGCGCAAACCGTTTCCAGGTCTTCCGCTACATCATCGCCCCGGGTATCCGTCCTATCATTCTTCTCCAGATGATACTCGCAGTTAAAGGCGCTATCAGCGTTTACGAGATTCCGTACATCATCACGGGCGGTAAATTCGACACAAGCACATTCGTTATCCAGACCACCGAAACGGCGTTCAAGTACCAAAAGGTCGGACTTGCCGCCGCGATGACAATGGTTCTGTTCCTGATAATCATTATCGTCACCATTGTCCAGAAGCTCGTTCTGAAGGAGGATAAGTAACTATGGAAACAACATACAATAACGGAAAAGCAAAGCGCGCAGTCTTTACATTCCTTAAATACGCCGTGCTTGTTATCGCCTGCCTTGTTGTTTTTATTCCTCTTGTGGTAGTTTTCCTCGGCTCGTTCAAGAACAATACCGAATTCCTTTCCTCGAACGTTTTTGCACTTCCGCAGAAGCTTGAATGGAACAACTACAAGACCGCCTTTATGGACGGCAACGTTCTCCTCGGACTTAAAAACACGGGTATTATCCTCGTTATCTCCTGCATCGGAACTATCATCACAGGTACAATGACAGCTTACGTTGTCCAGCGTTTCAATACGCTTTTCGGCAAGATAATGAAAGGCGCATTCCTCGTTGCAACACTTTTCCCGAACATCGCAATGCAGGTAACAGTTTACCGTATCATGAACTCGTTCCACCTCGTTGGACACATGGCTGCACCCATAATCCTCTACATCGGCACGGATATCATCTCGATCTATATCTTCATTCAGTTCCTCAACAATATCTCCTATTCGCTCGATGAAAGCGCAATTATGGACGGCGCAAACTACTTCACCGTTTATCTCAAAATTATCCTCCCACTCCTGAAACCTGCTATCGCAACAGTGCTCACCATTAAAATGATAAGCATCTATAACGACTTCTATACTCCGCAGCTTTATATGCCCTCCGAAAAGCTCGCCGTTGTTTCGACAGCGCTCTACCGCTTCATCGGACCTTACGGCGCAAAGTGGGAAATCATTTTTGCAGGCATCGTTATCTGTATAATCCCAACGCTCATCATATTCCTCTGTCTGCAAAAGCAGATATATGCAGGACTTGTAAACGGTTCTGTAAAGGAATAATTTCATACTTCTCCATATTCTCCTAAAGATGACCCGCCCGACAAAAACTTGTCGGGCGGGTCGTTTTGTGCCGCGGAAAAAGTAGATCAACCGAAAAAATAAAGTTTACGTTAATTCTGCAAGAATTTCGCTTTGTTTAAAGGGTGGCAGGGGTCAAGGGGGCAGCGCCACCTTGTCGCAGGTCAATTTGACCTTTAGCAGAAAGCGAAACACCCTAAACTAACAGCATAAAACTTGGCACAATAGCAAAATCAGTAACAAATCCAAAGGCGCAATTCACACGAAATAGGTAAAACAGAAAATGAGAAATCAGTTTTGCAAACCTAAAAAATGTGAATTGCGCCAATTCTATTTTTCTAACAAAAACTATCCTCGGCGTATAAACGTGAGGAGCAAAGCGACGAGCGTTTCAAGCCGACATCGTTTGAACAGCTATGGGATATGAATGTGAACCCACATAAAGATGTAGGAGCGGATTCGATATCCGAAAGTACAGTCAATAACCAAGCGTATACGATAAAAAAAGCAATTTACAATCCATAGTTTCGTGAGGTTCTGAGCAAAGGGAAAACCAATAAGAGGGAGAGGGGCACTCAGTAACCTACGGACGCGAGCCGTCCCCCTCTCCCCCTTAATGGTCTTCCCTCTGCACTCTCTTTCCTTTATTCCTCTCTCCTCCGGCTAAGACTATAAAGACTATAAAGTATACTTTTCCACTTTGGGTTGTTTATTTCTATAGGGTTGTGCTTAATAGGGTTATTTATAAATTGTCCCGAGCAAATAAAGTTATTAGGTTTACATAGTACTGCAAGATTTCCGGAAAATACACTCCCACATCATCAATACTTCTCATAATTATCAAGAAAATGATGCAAGTTCCCGTCAAGGTCTTTGTAGGACGGCAGGGTTTTCAGATTTACCCCCTCAACACTGCGGAAAATGTTCATTTCTATCTGCGGATTTATCTTTGAAAGCCGCGAAATGAGCTGCTTTATCTCCTGACGCTTCGAGGTGTGCTCGTTGTCTTCCTCCGAAGCCGCCTGATCGGTGAACTTGCAGGCGCACTGGATAAAATGCAATCCGTTGTAGTCGCGCCAGCGCTTGACATCTTCCTCGCGGATAAAATACATCGGTCGGATAAGCTCCATTCCCTCGAAATTCGCACTGTGAAGCTTCGGCATCATCGTCTGTACCTGACCGCCGTAGATCATTCCCATAAGTATCGTTTCGATAACATCGTCAAAATGATGACCGAGCGCAATTTTGTTGCAGCCGAGTTCCTTTGCCTTTGCGTAAAGATTTCCTCGCCTCATTCTCGCGCAAAGATAACACGGGTTCGTCCTTACGTTGAATACGGACGAGAAAATGTCCGTTTCAAATATCGTCAGCGGAATATCGAGCAGCTCCGCATTCTTTTCGATTATCCTGCGGTTCGCAGGACTGTAGCCCGGGTCCATAAGCAGGAAAACTACCTCGAATTCCATTTTGTTGTGACGCTTTATCTCCTGAAAAAGCTTCGCCATAAGGAATGAATCCTTGCCGCCCGAAATGCAGACGGCTATTTTGTCGCCCTTGCTGATAAGCTGATATTCGTTGAGCGCCCTTGTGAAGCGGCTGAGGAGCGAGCTGTGGAATTTCTTTCGTATGCTGCGTTCAGCGTCCTCCGCCTTAGATTCGCCCGTTTCAAGCGTCGTGCGAAGCCAGTCTATGTAGCCGCCGTCAAGATTATACGCATCAAAGCCGAGCGAACATAACCGCTCCGCAAATTCTCCGCTCATTATGCCGCCGTTTCCGCAAACGATGAGCTTTTTTCCCGTATATTCCGCAAGCTGTGCGGAAAGTTCTTCGTCCGAAAGCTTAGACGAAACAAGAATCGCCCCGTCAATGTGCCCGAACGAGTACGAATATTCCCCTCTTATGTCGATAACAGCGTATTCTTCGCTTTTCATCGCACGAAGCTCGTCCGCCGATATCAGTTTGACCGTCTGTGCCATTTGTACACCTCATTTTTTATCTTCTTATACCATTATATATTATTTTCGGGGAAAACTCAATAGCATAGGTGAAATTCGGAATTCCGAATTAAAATATCGTTCCGTTTTTTGTCGATAAAAAATTATTGACTTTTGGCAATAAATGGTATATAATTCTAAATATAAGAACTTTTTGTTAAAAATAATTTTAGGAAAAAATATAAGGAATGATAAATATGATATGCCCAAAATGCGGAAAAACCTACGGAAACAAAATATCCTACTGTATAAGCTGCGGAATACCGCTCGAACCGGAAAAAGGCTCTCCTGCCGAGATACCGACCGAGCAGGAGGCAAAGCCTATAACCCTCTCGCCTAACCTTTTTGCACCCGATGAACCTCTCACCGAGCCTGCGGCTACTGTACGCTCAATAAGTATGACCTCACCTGCAGAGCGAACTCGTCAGAAAAAAACGGGCGGCGGCTTTGTGAGGATAACCGCTTCCGCGCTTCTTTCCGTTTCGCTTTTTGCATCGATGATACTCTTTTTCGGAAGCTGCGTCGGACGAGCCGTTACCGATGAAAGCAATGCCGCCGAAGCTGTCCGAAATATGGATATTTTGAATATCCCTGCAAAGGAACTGCACATTTCTGCGTTTGAGAATGACACTTTCTCCGATGATTCCACCGTCGGAGAAGCCATAGCCGCAATGACCGTCGGCTCGGGCGTTGACGAAAGCAATATCCGCCGGATCTATGAGCGCTCAACCGTTAAGGAGTTCATCGGCAACACCGCCGCCGAGTATGCAGAGTATATCCGAAGCGGCAAAAAGCCAGAGGAAATCACTACCGAAAAGGTCAAGTCACTGCTCGGCGAAAACATCTCCGTCATCTGCACGAATACGGGCGTGGAGCTTTCCGACAGCGATATCGAACTCGCCTACAGCCGAATAGAACTTTCAAAAGACGCGCTCGCAAGCCTTTCCGCCTCCAACCTCGAACAGGGCAGAAGCGGAACGATACTGAAAGCCGTCCGTGCCTACCTCTCCGCACCGATAGTCCTTGCAGAGCTTATCTTTTCCGCAGCCGCAGTTTCCGCTGTCATCGTCATAAATAAAAATAAGCGGCGCGCTATGGGGTTCTGCGGCGTTCCCGTCTTTCTCGCAGGCTTCACAGCCGCAATGTTCACATTTATGTTCTCGATGCAGCTCGGACTTTTCGCCGACCTGAACGGACTAAAAAAGGAAACTGCCGCAGGCATCTCCGCCGCCGTTTCGCAGAATGCATATCAAATAAGCGCGGCAATGATGTTCGCAGGGCTTTGTATGCTCATCGCGGCAAGACAGACAAAATCAAATGAAAAGCGCCAGAAAGATTCATAACATAATCTTGACACAAAGGCAAGCAAAAGTTTCGCAACAGCAAAATCACTATCAAATCAAAAGCGCAATTCACATAAAATAGGTAAAACAAAATATGATTTTATTGACCTAATAAATGTGAATTGCGCCTTTTTTCTAAAACTATCTTAGGCGTGAAATACGCAAACAAAGCGATAAGCATTTTATGCCGATATATTTTGCACCGATAAGGCTTTTTGATGTTAAAACTTATCGAAAAATACTTTTCTTATGTAAAAATACAAACTCACTCGTGCGGAGTTTCCTTTATCACCTGCTGTATCTCAATGACCCTTGGTTCCATACCGCGCAAACGCTGTTCAGCCTGCGTGTAATTTCCCGATTTTATGTCCTTCATCACAAGCTCCGATTCGGAAAAAAGTTCGTCCATTCCAAGATTGCCGAGAACGCCTTTGAGCTTGTGCGCACACATCTCAGCCTTTGCATAGTCGCCCGAAGCGAGCGCTGCATATATCTCCTCAAAGCGTTCCGTATCGGCAAATTCGCCGAGGAATTTCACATAAAGCTCGTCCAGACCGCCAAAACGGTCGATAGTCTTGTCCGTGTTCACCCCTACACGCTTGAGCTTATCAAAAAAAGCGTCAAAATTTTTTCCCATAGTTACAATGTTCCTTTCCAAAACGTTTGCATTTTTATGCGGATCAATTTAATAATGCTGAAATTATTCCTATAGATTTACTGTAACAATTGCTTTATTTTTATTATATATTGTCGGACATAATTTGTCAACAGAAAGTGCGTTATAAAGCTAATTATCACTACTTTTGTGAATTTTTATAACTTAATTAACATCTTTTACATAAATCGCGAAAACGTTTTTGTGTATAATGCACAACAGATGCACAGAAAGAATATTTATTAATTCTCTTGAAAAAATTTGGGTTTTATGGTATAATTCAGTTGTAATATTGGTTTAGGAGGCGCACAGATGTCCGATACAACAAAAAAGCTCAAAATTCTTATCTGCGATGACTCGGCTCTTGTCAGAAAACAACTCAGCAACATTCTCTCAGATATCGGAGATTTTGAAATATTCTACGCCGAAAACGGCAATGCAGCAGTTACAAAATATGCGGAGATCCTTCCCGATCTTTCGTTTATGGATATAGTTATGCCCGAAAAAACAGGTATCGACGCACTCAAGGATATCATTTCCCTCAACCCGAGTGCAAAGGTCGTTATGGCTTCTTCGATCGGTACACAGGGCAACCTTAAGACCGCTATCGAATGCGGTGCTTTTGATTTCATTCAGAAACCCGTTGATAAAAGCGCAGTCGAAAAGATCATCAACAAGATAATGTAAGGAGGGTGAGCTGACGTGTTTACTCAATTTTTCGGCAATTATCTTCTTAACAGCGGACTTGTTTCCCCCGAAAAGCTTTCCGATGCTCTCGGAAGACTTTCCGAAACAAAATTAAGACTCGGCGTTCTTGCTATCAACGCAGGCATCATGACCGCAGAACAGGTCGATAAAGTACACGCCGAGCAGCAGAAAGTCGATAAGCGTATCGGCGAGCTTATGGTCGATATGGGCTATGCTACCGAAGAGCAGATCGAAAAGCTGCTCAAAACACAGCCAAGCGCACATCTTCTCCTCGGTCAGACACTCGTCAACGACGGCGTTATGACGAACTCACAGTTTGAAAACGCACTCAACAGCTATAAAAAGGAAATGGGCATCAGCGATGCAGACCTCGAAGACTCCGACCTCGGCGACTTCCGTCCACTCGTTGATAAGTTCTATAACTTCGACAATTCGGACAATAAATCCTACCTCACAGGATATATCGTTCTTCTTTTCAAGAACCTCGTCCGTTTCATCGGAACTGACTTTGCACCGCTCAGCGCAAAGGCTCTCTTGGATAATATCTCAAGAAGCTGCATGGGTCAGGAGATCCGCGGCGGAGTAAAGGCTCTCACACTCATCGATGCCGATGACGATTCGCTCATCGAGTTCGCTTCACGCTTCTCGGGCGAACACCTCACCGCAAACGACGATTTCACACGCGACTGCATCAATGAATTCCTCAATCTTCACAACGGACTTTTCGCTGTAAATCTTTCCAACGAAACAGGTCTTGAGGTCGAGCTTTCACCGCAGATCGTTTACAACGATATCAACCTTGATACTATTAAGAATTCGCACGTTATCCCCGTTTGCTTCTCATTCGGCACAATAAACTTTATTATAAGCATATAAATTTTAATTCATCCTTTCTTGAACCGCAGCCTGCATATCATCTGTACGCAGACTGCGGTTTTTTTGCCCCAAAAACGTTTTTCTAAAGAGTAATATAACTGTAACTGAAATGTAATTGTATTTTTTCGCATAAACTGATATAATATAGTTAAATTATAGAACTGAATATTGCAAATTATACTAATATCTAATCAGAAAATGTACAAAAAATCAAACCAAAGCTTGCAGCTGTTAAAAACAGGTTGATGTTGAAAACAGTTTTATATGGGTTTTGCACCGATTTTTTTGTCCACACATTCATTAGAGATTAGTATTATACTCAGCCGAAAGGAAATCCCACATGAAATACACCGGTAAAAAGCTGACTGTTTTACTGACATCCTTGTTGGCGACAACTGTTGTACTCTGTTCCTGCAATAGCAGCAAAACGGCAAATACTGTCGAAACCGCAGCTGAAACAACGACTACTGCCGAAGTCTCGGAAAACTCCGCTGACGATGCAGGTTCACCAAAAATAATGCTCGGCGCAGCCACACCCGATGAAGCCGAACCCGACGCTTTTTCGTCCTATACATTTTCGCTCAATGACGGCGAAAATAACTATATGATAACCGTTTCGGCATCGGACAACGACTCCGAGCTGAAGATCATCACCGAGGACAATGCATTCAACTACTCGGAATATACTCTCACAGCTCCCGAGAATTACACGCTGAATATCCCCTACTCGCAGGAATACGCTTCGAGCGTGTGCAGCGTCCTCACGAATACCGCCGATGACCAAACCGTCCCCGACGTTGTTCAGTTCGTTTTCTACCTCGATAATTTCGACACCGAAGAAGAGCTTCCCTACACCGTCAAGCGTTATTATTCGGTCAAGGACAACGAATTCACCGAGATAGGCATTTACGATGCGGACGGCAATAAAATGGACTACATTCCCGAATTTACGCTCCTGCGCACCGAGGGAACGGTATTTATGCCGACCCCGACCGTCACATTTGATGATAATGGCGACGCTTCGGTAGAACTTAACGTTTATGATTTTGATACGAACGAACTTACCTTAAAAAAGCGCGCCCAGTCCACGGATTTTGAAACTGATAAGCTTTACTACGGCTATGCCGCTAAAGCTGTCGCAGACGATATCGCAAAATATTTCACCACCACGAGCCTTAACGTCAGCGACTATGACAACTATGTCCAGTTCGATTCGCTCAACTCCGACGGCGGCAGCCTGATGTTCTACTTCGTCGATGATCCGAGATTCAAGACCGTTTCCGAGCTTGAAAACTTCGTTAAAAAATATTTCGATGCAAAGACCACGAACGAAATGTTCATCAACGCTCCGCAGAAATACCGCGATGTTGATGGAAAACTCTGCACAGTTGTCGGCGATGCAGGTGTGCTTTATATCGGCGACATCACGATAACAAGCTATAATTACAACGAAAAAACAAGCACAATTACCTATAAAACCAAAGCCGAGCGCTACAGCGAAGAGGGAAAATTCGTTGAATTCATTGACGGAGGCGACTTCACGCTCGAAGTCAACCCCAACGATCAAAGCTTCAAGATCACACAGTATAAACTGAATTACTGACAACGAGCAGCCACAGTGAAAAACTCTGCGGCTGTTTTTATTCGCCAAAATTCACTTTTTTCACTTTATTCAGTGAATTTTCACTTTGTTCACTGAATAAAGTGAAAATTTATTTTGTTAAAAATATGATCTGATTTATTAAAACAAGACATAAAAATCGGCAGCAAACACAAGCATAGACCCGCGTTTGCTGCCGAAGCTTTATATTTTTATACAATGCCGCCAAAGTTATGCGGCAGCTGCCGCAATCATGCAGTTGCTGCCTGCGGTGTTTTCTTCGTTCCGTTTGCACCTTTCGCCGAGATACGGAAACGAAGCCGAAGATTATCGGTTATGAGCGCGATGAACTCCGAGTTTGTCGGCTTGCCCTTGCCGCCGTTTATTGTATAGCCGAACATTTTTGTAAGTACATCAACATCTCCCCTATCCCACGCGGTTTCGATAGCGTGTCGGATAGCTCTTTCAACGCGCGACGGCGAAGTATCAAACTTGCGCGCAATGGTCGGATAGAGCAGCTTTGTAACGCTTTCGAGCATTTCCGAATCATTGACCGAGAGCATTATCGCCTCGCGCAGATAGTGATAGCCTTTTATATGCGCAGGGATACCGATAGTGTGGATAATGTCGGTGACAACGACCTCCATGTGCGCCTGATCGGAGTCGTCCTCGAAATCACTGACCGATGACGGCGTGATATGCTCGACAAAGCTCAGCAGAGTATCGATCTCGAACGGCTTGATGAGGACATACGCGTTTTTCCTGCTCATAACGTTTTTCTCGACATAAGCATTGCGGTAAGGCAGCGTTACGATGAAAAACGGCTTTTTTACACTGCCCATATCCGTTCTGTGAATGACCTCGAGCGCGTCTGCGGCAGGCATAAGCGCATCACAGATCACTATATCGGGCTGTCCAGAGCGGATCTCACTGAGGACCGCACTTCCGTCGCTTTCACATTCCATGACCGAATAACCTTTCTGATTTAGGGCATTTGACATTTTTTTGCTGAAATCCAAAGAATTATCGGCAATAAGAATTTTAACATTAGCTGACATAATTATACCTCCTAAATTTTCTTCTTCCATATTCTACCATTAAATATTAAAATTTTGTGTCGAAACAGGATACGAAATCAATGTTTATTTTCAAAGTTTTCGACATTAAATGTTCTTATTTTGGTAAAATTTAGATTATACGTTCAGATGCGCAAAAATTTGCGCAGTTATCGAGAACCCTTAAAAACAAAAATAACATTTTAATTTTCAAGTTTCGATAATAATACTAATTTTTGATCATAGTGTAAATAAAAAATTAGTATAAACTGAAATTACGTGTCGGTATATACCATATCAGGCAAATTTAAAACTTTCGCCACAATAATAATACACCATTTCAGGAAATATGTCAATAAAGCACGAGAACAATTATTTCCAAATTTTCTAAGTAAATTTTATCCATATCTTACAGAATTATGAATTTTCCTTATATAGTTAGTATATAATTTAGGTAGGTATTGTAGCCTTTATATATAGTTTATTCATCAGTAAACATAATTCTGTAATATTATTAGTTTGTAAGCGTTTTAATTTTGTTTACAATAAATTCACAATAAAATTTTAAATCCCCTTGACAAACTGAAAAAGCAGTGCTATAATTTGGGTATATTCAGAAAAGCAATGATGGGAAACAAGACCTTCCCGTATCCTTCAGAGAGCCGCTGTTTTGGTGAAAAGCGGTGCTGCGTTAAGGTTATAACTCGTCCCGGAGCTGTCCGCCGAAGTTTTTCAGTAGGTTGGATCGGGTTCTCCCGTTACAGAGATACGCATTGGATATCTTTTGATTGAGATGCGGTGAGGGCGGATCATTTTGATCCGAACAAGAGTGGTACCGTGGAAGTTTACAGCTTTCATCTCTTATTTGAGATGAAAGCTTTTTTTATTGTCCGAAAAACTCTTCGCCACAAACAAAGAGTTAAGGAAAAGCCGAAAACAGCGGCTTTTCCGACAGTCATTCTCCACAAGAGAATGACTCAGCCGAGGGAACACAGACCTGAAGCTAATACTAATTTTTAATCAAAGTGTAGACAAAAAATCGGCGCAAAAGCCATATATTCAATCTTTTGCTTTATTTTTTGTACACTTTCAGTTTAAAAATTAGTATAAAAAAGGACAGCCGAACACTATTCCTCCCGCAGAAAAAAAGCTTCGCCGAAATTCAAAGCGGTGACGTTCAGGAAAGGAAATTTGATATGAAAAATTTTGAAAATTACACAAGAAGATACTTTATGCCCCCAGAGCCTTGCTTCGACTGGGTGAAGAAAGATTATATCGACAAAGCTCCTATCTGGTGTTCTGTTGACCTCCGCGACGGCAATCAGGCGCTCATCATTCCTATGTCGCTCGAAGAAAAGCTCACATTCTGGAAGCATCTTATAAAGGTAGGCTTCAAGGAGATCGAGATCGGATTCCCTGCCGCTTCCGAAACAGAATATGAATTCTGCCGCACACTTATCGAGCAGGATCTTATCCCCGATGATGTGACCATTCAGGTACTTACACAGTCGAGAGAGCATATCATCGCAAAGACTTTTGAAGCGCTCAAGGGCTGCAAGAACGCTATCGTTCATCTTTACAACTCAACCTCCGTTGCACAGCGTGAACAGGTCTTCAAGAAGTCCAAGGAGGACATCATCAAGATCGCTGTTGAGGGCGCAAAGCTCTGCAAGGAATACCGCAGCAAGACCGAGGGCAACTTCCGCTTTGAATATTCCCCCGAAAGCTTCACGGGCACAGAACCCGAATTCGCACTTGAAATTTGTAACGCTGTTATCGACGTTTGGCAGCCTACAGCAGATGACAAGGTAATTATGAACCTCCCCGTTACCGTTGAAGAAAGTATGCCGCACGTTTACGCTTCGCAGATAGAATATATGTGCAAGCACCTCAACTGCCGTGAGAACGTAGTTGTTTCTCTCCACCCACATAATGACCGCGGCTGCGCAGTTGCAGACACCGAACTCGGACTTCTCGCAGGTGCAGACCGTGTTGAGGGTACGCTCTTCGGCAACGGCGAACGTACAGGCAACGTTGACCTTATCACAGTTGCAATGAATATGTTCTCACACGGCGTTGACCCCGAACTTGACTTCTCCAACATTCCCGAGATCACGGAAGTTTACGAAAAGATGACCCGTATGCACGTTTACGAACGTCAGCCTTACAGCGGTTCGCTCGTATTTGCGGCATTCTCAGGCTCGCATCAGGACGCTATTGCAAAGGGACTTAAATGGCGCGAAGAAAAGAATCCTCCGCACTGGAACGTTCCTTACCTCGCTATCGACCCGAAGGACGTTGGCAGAGAGTACGAGGGCGACGTTATCCGTATCAACAGCCAGTCGGGCAAGGGCGGCATCGGCTTCCTTATGCAGCAGAACTACGGCATCGATATGCCTCCTAAGATGCGTGAGGCATTCGGCTATCACGTCAAGAGCGTTTCCGACCACGCTCACAAGGAGCTTCAGCCTGCCGAGGTTTACGATGTATTCAAGAACAACTACCTCAACATCAGCGATAAATTCACCGTCACCGAAGCTCATTTCTCGCAGAAGAACGGCATCTCCGCAGTTGTCACCATTTCCTACAACTCACAGGATATCGTAAGAGAAGCAACGGGCAACGGCCGTCTTGACGCTGTTTCCAATGCAGTAAAGGACGCACTCGGCATCAGCTATTCCATTACAACATACGAAGAACACGCTCTCGAAAGAGGTTCAAGCTCGCAGGCATGCGCTTATGTCGGCATTGAAACCGAAAACGGCGTATTCTGGGGTGCAGGTATCCACACCGATATCATCGATGCTTCGATAAAGGCTCTCGTTTCCGCTATCAACAACAGCGGACTTGTAAAGTAAGCTTTTCCAAAGCGAAATATTATCCCGTCTTTGAAATAAATCAAAGGCGGGATTTTTTTGTGCAAAATATACATTTTTGTGAAATTTAGCGAGAATTGTTTGACGTATCGAATAATGTATGGTATAATATAGACCAGCTATAAAAAGTCAATACCCTAATCCAAATTTTTAGGGAAAACAGGCTG
>CALANW010000061.1 GCA_937926145.1 uncultured Ruminococcus sp.
TGTCTACACTTTGATTAAAAATTAGTATTAGAAAGGACAGGATACTATGAATTACGAAAAAATATCGGGATTTTTCAAAAGCTCAAACGGCGTGAACAACACAGCTTACTATATTTATGTTCCAACGGCTGCAAAAATAAAGGGCGTTGTGCAGATCGTACACGGAATGTGCGAATATATCGAACGCTATGAGGATTTCGCTGACTTCCTCTGCAAAAACGGCTATATCGTCTGCGGAAACGACAACCTCGGTCACGGCGCTTCCGTTTCGGGCGATGAGGACTACGGTTTCTTCGCTGAAAAGGACGGCTGGAAGTTCCTCGCAAAGGACGTTCTCACGCTCACAAGAATGATGCAGGAAAAATACTCCGCTTTCCCGTATTTTCTGCTCGGACACAGTATGGGTTCGCTCATCGCAAGAACGGTCGTTGCAAAATACAGCGAATATTATGACGGCGTTCTTATCCTCGGAACTGCGGCGCTTCACGGCGTTGCCGATGCCTGCCTTGCACTTGTGGAAAGCACGGCAAAGATCAAGGGTTCGCACTACCGCTCCAAGGTCTATGACCGAATGATGTTCGGAATGTCCAATGCAAGGATAGAAGACCCGAAGACCGACTTCGACTGGATAAGCTCCGATCATGCAGTTGTTGAAAAGTATGCGGAAGACCCGAAATGCACATTCATTTTCACCGTCCGCGGACTTTATGACCTTATAATGATGACAAAGTATGTAACTGCGAAAAGCTGGGCGGAAAAGGTCGCAGACTATCTTCCCGTCTATATCGCAAGTGGTGCGGACGACCCTGTCGGCAGATACGGCAAAGCTCCCGAGGAAGTGTTCCGCCGCCTGACCGAAGCAGGACAGGACGATGCTGAACTTCACATCTATCCGAATATGCGCCACGAGATACTCAACGAAGTTGGCAAGCAGGAGGTTTATGACGATATTTTAAGCTGGCTCAACGAGCATAACATCGATTCGGACGAACCCGTTGAAGACGAAGAAACTTTTGAAGAGGAATAATAATGTACGCAAAGGTAAACAGCCTTGGACTTTTCGGACTGAATGCGTTCCCCGTCGATGTCGAGATCGAAACGAGCAAGGGAACGCCGTCCTTTGGCATAATCGGACTTGCCGATACTGCGATAAAGGAGAGCCGCGAGCGTATCCGTTCGGCGCTCCGAGCTTCGCTGATAAGCTTTCCGCTCAACAAAATAATCGTCAACCTCGCGCCTGCCGATACGAAAAAGACGGGCAGCATACACGACCTCGCTATCTTCACGGCTCTGCTCTGTGTGACGGGGAATGTTCCTGCGGATATTTCCAAGGCAGCGTTCATCGGTGAGGTTTCGCTCAACGGCGATGTAAGGGGAGTGAACGGCGTTCTGCCAATGGTTCTGCTTGCGAAAAAAGAGGGCTTCGACGAAGTCTTTGTCCCCGAGATAAACGCTTACGAAGCGAGCGTTGTCGAGGGCATAAAAGTTTACGGTGTGAAGAACACAGCCGAGCTTATAAAGCATTTTGACGGAAGTGAACCGCTCACGCCGCAGGATAAATACATCGTCCGAGAGGAACAGCGCTTTGACACGGTGGATTTTGCCGATGTAAAAGGTCAGCAGCAGGCGAAAAAGGCTCTCGAAATTGCCGCGGCAGGCGGTCACAATCTGCTGATGATAGGCGCACCCGGTTCGGGCAAGTCGATGATGGCGAAGCGAATCACAACAATACTCCCTGCGATGACGTTCGAGGAATCTATCGAAACGACCAACGTTCATTCGATCTGCGGAATACTCGACCCCGACACTCCGCTCGTCACGCGCAGACCTTTCCGCTCGCCGCACCATACCATTTCAAGCGCGGGACTTTCGGGCGGCGGCTCTATCCCTCACCCCGGCGAGATATCACTTGCGCACAACGGTGTGCTTTTCCTTGACGAGCTTGCGGAGTTCGCACGTCCGACTTTGGAGATACTTCGTCAGCCGTTGGAGGATAAAAAAGTCACTATTTCGAGGGCAAGCGGAACGGTCACATATCCCTGCAGTTTTATGCTGATAGGTGCAATGAACCCCTGCCCGTGCGGATATTTCGGCAGTCCGAACCACGAATGCCGATGCACAAAACAGCAGGTAGCGGCTTACCTCGCGAAGATAAGCGGACCTATGCTTGACCGTTTCGATATACACTGCCGAATAAATCCCGTTGACTTTGAAAGTATGTCTTCAAAGTCGAAAGAGGAAAGCTCAGCGGCGATTCGCGAGCGTGTGCAGAAAGCGCGCGAGATACAGAATTCGCGCTACAAAGGCACGGGGATAACCTGCAATGCCGCAATTTCAGACAGTCTTATTTCCGAGGTCTGCCCTATGACGGACGCGGCGCGTGAAACGCTCAGAAACGTGTTCGACAAAATGGGCCTTTCGGCGCGCGGCTACAACCGAATTTTAAAGCTTTCGCGCACTATCGCCGATATGACGGGCGAGGAAGTCATCGACAAACAGCACATTGCGCAGGCTGTACAGTTCAGGACGCTCGACAGGCAGTTCTGGGGAAAATAATTGGAGTAAGCTTATATAAATGAAAGAATTTACAATAAACAAAAACGACAGCGGACAGCGCGTTGATAAATTTATCGAAAAAGCAGTGCCTCTTCTGCCGAAAAGCCTAATGTACAAATACATACGCACAAAGCGGATAAAGCTCAACGGAAAGCGGTGCGAAATTTCGACCCGACTTTGCGAAAATGACCTTATGCAGCTTTACATCGGGGACGAGTTCTTTGAAACCTCGCCCGACCGTGTGTTTCTGAGCGTTCCTGCGGATATTTCCGTTGTCTATGAGGACGAGAATATTCTCCTCTGCGACAAGAAAAACGGACTTGTCGTCCACGAGGACGATGAAAATACCGCTGACACGCTGATAAACCGAATTCTGCACTATCTTTACAACAAGGGCGAGTACGACCCCGACCGTGAGAACAGCTTCACGCCTGCGCTGTGCAATCGTCTTGACCGAAACACGGGCGGCATCGTCATTGCGGCGAAAAATGCTGAGTCGCTTCGCATTTTGAACGAAAAGATAAAGGAACGCGAGTTGGAAAAGCGTTATCTCTGCATAACGGTGGGAGTTCCGCCGAAAAAGTCCGACACCATGACGGCTTATCTCGAAAAGGACGAAAAGACCAAGACGGTCAAGGTCACGGACAGAAAAACTCCGCAGAACAAGACGATAATCACCTCCTACAAGGTGCTGAAAACGGACGGAAAGCTTGCGCTCGTTGAGGTCAAGCTCGACACGGGGCGAACTCATCAGATAAGGGCGCATTTCGCGCACATCGGCTGTCCGCTTCTCGGTGACGGAAAGTACGGCATCGGCGAAGTGAACCGCGCGTACAGGATAAAAACGCAGGCGCTTTATTCCTACAAGCTGAAATTCACGTTCCGCACGGACGCAGGTATCTTAAGCTATCTTGACGGAAAAGAATTTACGGTGAAAAATGTCTGGTTCGAGGATAAATTCCTTGGGTAAGGTTTGGCAGAAAAGTGTGTTCATCGCATCTAACTTTGTGCGAAACGCTGAATATCGATTACAAAAATAAATTCCGTGTAAAATATATTGACAAAAAGTTCATATAATTATATAATTTATATGTTGCTGTAAGCTGACAGCTTAATATTTTATCACGGGGGTAATCACAATGGATAAGAAAACAACAGACATCGTAGCGTATCTTACTTGGATAGGCTTTATCATCGCACTCGTTTCGGGCGACAAGGAGAACTCCAAGTTCCACCTCAATCAGGCACTTGTACTTAATCTTTTCGCTCTTATCGGATCACTTTCGGGAATCCCAATCATTGGTATTTTTGCTGGTCTTTGGTCACTTTTCGTATTCGTATGCTGGATAATCGGCTTCATTGGCGCTATCAACGGCGAAGAAAAGGAAGTTCCGCTTCTCGGAAAGATCAAGATCCTCAAGTAAGTTCAGCTATTGTAAAAGCCGCAGATCTTCTCTGCGGCTTTTGTGTTTTATGTTCATATTGCACAGCTGTTCAAATGTTGTCGGCTTGAAACGCTTATCGCTTCGCTCTGCGCGTTTACTCGCCGAGGATAGTTTTGTTTAGGAAAATAGAATTGGCGCAATTCACATTTATGGTTTTACGAAACTTTATTTCTCATATTTCGTTTATCCTTTTTGATGTGAATTGCGCCTTTAGATTTGTTAGTGATTACGCTGTTGCTGTAATGCTTAGTCGTTAGTTTAAGGAGTTTCGCTTCTGCGGAAGCGACAAGGGTGGCTTCTTGCCCCCCTTGACCCCTCGCAAGCTGTGCTCAGCTTGACCAGCTGCTTGGCTTCGCAGTTTTCTACAGATGTTGGCTTCGCAAATAATTACGCATTACGCATTACGAATTACGCATTAAAAAAATTCTGTCGGCTATTGATTTATGCTCTTTTTTATGGTATAATTAAACATAAATATATTCAGGCTTTTTACGTTTTGCGGAGCGTTTTCCGCATTGTTTCCAATTTAATAAGGAGATGAGTTTATGATAGGCGACCTCCATTGCCATACCACTCTTTCCGATGGTTCTCTCGGAATTGAGGATATTATCGTTCAGGCAAAGAAAACGGGCATTGATTTCATTTCGATAACCGATCATGACACAATGTCGTCGATAAACCGCGCAAAAGTCCTTGGTGAACGCTACGGCGTTCAGACTATCCCCGGTGTTGAGCTTTCGGCTTGGGACAAGAAGCGTAACCGCAAGGTACATATCCTTTGCTACGCTCCGCAGAAGCCCGACCGCTTGGAGGGACTTTGCATAAAGTCCTGCGAGATAAGGCGAAAGTGCGCCGCTGAGATGGTGGAAAATGTTATGAAGCTTTATCCGATAACTGCGGAGAGTGTTATGAAACACGCGACGGGTTCAAAGAGCATTTTCAAGCAGCACATTATGCACGCGCTCATCGAATACGGCTACACCACTCATTTCTACGGAAAGCTCAATCATAAACTCTTCAATCATGAAAACGGAACATGCATCGTTGAGCGTGAATATCCTGATGTTAATTTTGTGCTTGATCTTATACATTCGTCAAAGGGCGTTGCTGTAATGGCTCACCCGATGATGTATGATTCAGCCGAGCTTCTTGAAGAGCTTGCGCAGAGCGGCAAAATTGACGGTATTGAGGCTTATCATTACTCCGCGACGGAGGAACAGCAGCAGAAGCTCTGCGAAACCGCTGAAAAGTATAACCTTATCGTAACGGGCGGTTCGGACTTCCACGGACTTTACAATGAGCGCCCCACTCATCTCGGCAATTACTACACATCAAAGGACAACATCGACAAAATAATCAAGCTTGCGAACAAGACGAAGTAAGCTTATACTATTATAATAAAAAAGAGGAATACTAAAATGAGCATTATGGACGAATCACTTCAGAAGCATTACGAATGGCAGGGAAAGATCGAGGTAGTTTCACGCTGTACAGTTGAAAACCGTGAGCAGCTTTCTCTCGCATACACTCCGGGCGTTGCACAGCCTTGCCTTGAAATTGAAAAGAATCCCGAGCTTTCCTACGACCTTACAAGAAGACACAACCTTGTTGCTGTTATCACGGACGGTACTGCTGTTCTCGGACTTGGTGATATCGGACCGAGAGCTTCTATGCCCGTAATGGAGGGCAAGTGTGCGCTTTTCAAGGAATTTGCAGGCGTTGACGCTTTCCCTATCTGCGTAAATTCCAAGGATGTTGATGAGTTCGTCCGCACGGTAGAGCTTATTTCCTACAGCTTCGGTGGAATCAACCTTGAAGATATTTCCGCACCGCGCTGCTTCGAGATCGAGAAGAAGCTCAAAGAGAGATGCGATATCCCTGTTTTCCACGATGACCAGCACGGAACGGCTATCGTTGCATCTGCCGCAATGCTCAATGCCGCAAAGGTAGCAGGCAAGAAGTTCGAGGATATGACCCTCGTTATCAACGGTGCAGGTGCGGCAGGCTGTGCAATTGCAAAGCAGTTCATCTCAATGGGAATGGGTGACATTATAATGGTTGACCTCGCAGGAATCATCTGCGACGGCGACGAGTTCAAGAACCCGTCCCACTATGAAATGGCAAAGCTCACGAACAAGAATCACAAGAGGGGAACACTTGCCGATGCGCTCAAGGGCGCAGACGCTTTCATCGGCGTATCGAAGCCTAATCTCGTTTCACCCGAAATGGTAAAGTCAATGGCTGACAAGTCCATTATCTTTGCAATGGCAAATCCTACTCCCGAAATTATGCCCGACGTTGCAAAGGAAGCAGGTGCATTCGTTGTCGGCACGGGACGTTCCGACTTCCCGAACCAGATCAACAACGTTGTTGCATTCCCCGGAATCTTCAAGGGCGCACTTGCAGTCCGTGCGAGCGACATAAACGAAGATATGAAGCGCGCCGCTGCTTACGCTATCGCAGAAGCAGTTCCCGCTGACAAGCTTTGCGCAGACTTTATCCTCCCGAATGCATTCGACAAGAATGTTGCAGTTATCGTTGCCGACGCAGTTGCAAAGGCAGCTGTTGAATCGGGCGTAGCAAGAATCAAGAAGTAAGAGGTAATCCAAAATGACATACACATATACTCCGAGAGGAGTTTGTTCAAGAAAAATAACTGTTGAGCTTTCCGACAGCGGCGTTGTTGAGAACGTCAGCTTTCAGGGCGGCTGCAACGGCAACACACAGGGCGTTGCGGCTCTCGTAAAGGGAATGAAAGCGGAGGAAGCTATCTCCCGAATGAAAGGCATCGACTGCAACGGCAGGGGAACTTCCTGCCCCGACCAGCTTGCCGAAGCTCTGACCGAGGCTCTTGAAGAGCTTTAAGCTTTGAAAACGCTGATAAATTTCGGCGGCATCGGGTGGACGATACTTTTCATAGTATCCGTACTTGGGTTTCTGTTCGGACTTTCGCCGCTGTTCAACCCGAACATTCATCTCAACCTTGGAAATTACGTCATAATGGCAGGCGGAGCTGTGCTTGCACTTTTTGCCGTTTTTCACGGGAAAATTTTCGCGCTGATAAAAACGAGCAGAGCGGCAAGGGCGGTTTTCTGCGTTATCGCCGCGCTTGCGATAGCTTTCGTGATAATTTCGGCGGTCGTTTCCGCACTTATGATAAAGGCGGCGAACGACAAGCCGACTGACCCTGCGGCGATAATCGTTCTCGGGTGCAGAGTTCACGGGGAAAACCCAAGTCCTATGCTTATGCAGAGGATAAGCGCGGCTTGCCGTTATCTTGAAGAATATCCCGAAGCTGTCGTTGTCGCATCGGGCGGAAAGGGCGAGGACGAGCTTATTTCCGAGGCTGAATGTATAAAACGCCAGCTTGAAAAGCGCGGAATTTCGTCCGAGAGGATAATCATTGAAGATAATTCGACTAACACGCGTGAAAATATGGCTTTTTCAAAGGCTTTGCTCGAAGAAAAAGGCATTTCGGGCGAGATTGCGATAGTTTCAAACGAATATCACCTCCGCCGTGCAAAAACGATAGCGAAAAAGCAGGGACTTGACGTAAAATGCTGCGCCGCGCGGACAGTTCCGATATATCTTCCGCCGTACTGGGTGAGGGAGATATTCGGAAATGTTTATGAGTTTCTTTTCTGAAAAAGTACATGGATTTCGTCTGATTTTCACCTGTTTCTGTATCTTTTAACACAAATCCGGACTATAATAATTTTAGAATAATGCCGCACATTCGTAATAAAACGTGCGGCATTGCTGTAATGACATAATGGGAAAGGCTTATCCCCGAAAGGAGATTTTTATGAAAAAATTGCTTTTTGTTTTCAATCCTCACGCAGGAAAGGGACAGATAAGATTCCACCTGCTTCAGATACTCGATACGTTCACAAAGGCAGGCTATGAAGTCACGGCTCACCCGACTCAGGCGAAGCTTGACGCTGTAAATGTTATCACTGAAACGGGAAAAGACCACGATGTTATCGTTGTCAGCGGCGGCGACGGAACTATGAACGAAGCAATTAAAGGCTTGATGAACCTCGGCGAAAAGATACCGCTCGGATATATTCCTGCCGGAACGATGAACGACTTCGCTTCGAGCCTTGGCATACCGCACAATATGACGGCGGCGGCTGAAAAGATAGTCAATGGTGAAACCGCAGAGGTCGATATCGGCGCATTTAATGACGAATTTTTCACATACGTTGCAGGCTTCGGCGCTTTTACCGATGTCAGCTACGGCACTTCACAGCAGATGAAGAATATGTTCGGCAGTCTTGCTTACATCGCAGAGGGACTTAGCATAAAGCGCCTTAACAGTATGAAGCCGTACAAAGTCAAGGTCGAATATGACGGAAACGTTATCGAGGACGAGTTTATCTACGGTATGATATGCAACTCAATGTCGGTCGGAGGCTTCAAAGGTCTCGGCGGCAAGGACGTGCTGATGAATGACGGCATTATGGAGGGACTTTTCATAAAGAACCCGAAGAACCTTATCGAACTTCAGCAGACGATAAATGCTCTGCTTGCACGAAACCTTGAAGCGGATTGCTTCTACTATTTCAAGACGGGAAAAGCGGTCGTAAGCTCGGACGAATCGATCCCGTGGACGCTTGACGGAGAGTTCGGCGGAGATGTTGCAAGGGCGGAGATAAGCGCCAAAAACAAGGCTATATGTCTGTTTGCATCGCCGACGCTCAAAATTCTCGGCGGAACTGCCGAAGTTGCTCCCGAGCCGATGGGTGATGAATCCGACCCGAGCTATTATTACTCCGAGGAGAACGACGACCCGACAGAGTGATGTCCGATCAATTTATTTTTCCTGAATTTGCTTGCCGCTCAGATGCTCTATGGTTATCTCGTAGAGCCGGGCGGCTTTTATATGGTCTGCGATCTCGGCTTCGACAGCTTCTTTTGTGGGATAATATTTCATTGCAAGGGTGCGCACCTTTTCCTCGGTCATTTCGGCATTGGAGATAAGGCGGCATCTGCCGAAAACAACAACGCTCCGCACATAAGGCGCCCATTCGCTCTCGGCGAAATGCTCTCCGCCGTAGACTGTGAAGCAGACCTTGTCGCTCTTTTTCAGTGAATCGACCTTGTGACCCGACCTTGCGCCGTGAAAATATATTTTATCGTTTTCCTCATCGTAAAAATAGTTGAGCGGAATTGCGAAAGGGTAGCCATCATCGCCGTTCACGGCAAGAACGCCGCGCTTTTCGGCGGATAAAAGCTGTTTTGCATCTTCTTCGGAAATGGCTCTGTTGGCTCTTCTCAATGGTCTGAACATTTTGGTTCGCTCCTTTTCTTAAAATAATGATATTATAGCATACTATCTTGAATATTTCAACATAATGACTTCGCTTTGGCGCAAAGTCTTTTTTTATGCTTGAAAAGTTAATAATTGATCATTATACTGTAACGTTGGGAGAATATTCTGTAAAGAGTGAGGTTTTTATGCAAAAGTTAAAAGAGGACAACAGCTACTTCGGCACGGAAAGGATAAGCCGAATATTGCTTAAGATAGCGCCGCCCGTAATGCTTGCACAGCTTATTCAGGCGCTTTACAATATCATCGACAGCCTTTTTGTCGGAAAATATTCCGATGTCGGACTTACGGCGCTGTCGGTAATTTATCCTATACAGCTTTTGATGATTGCGCTCGCGGTCGGAACGGGCGTTGGAATAAACACGGTCATGGCGGCACAGCTCGGACTTGGGCATGAGGACAGGGCGAATGAGTATGCAGGTGTCGGAACGCCGCTCGCCGCGGTGCTTTGGGTCATATTTGCGGCGGTGTGCTATGCGATAATGCCTGCTTACGCCGCAACGCAGACAAGCTCGCCCGAGGTCATTGCAGATGTTGTTACATACGGCAGGATAGTATGCATTTTCAGCTTCGGTCTTTTCCTCGAAAGCGTCTGGACGAAGATACTTCAGGCGAGAGGAGATATGAAAACGCCGATGACAGCGCAGATAATCGGTGCGGTGATAAATATTATCCTCGACCCTCTGCTTATTTTCGGTCTGTTCGGACTTCCGAAAATGGGCATCGCAGGTGCGGCGACGGCAACGGTCGCAGGTCAGATAGCCGCAGCTCTCGTCGTAATGAGAAAAGGCTTCCGCAAGCCGCCCGAGCTGAAAAAATTCCCGAGCTATACGGCGAAGATATTCCGCCTCGGACTGCCGAATATCCTTATGCAGTCGGCTTATACATTCTATATTTTCGGACTGAACGTTATCCTTGCGGAGTTCTCGGACGCAGCGGTAACTGTGCTTGGACTTTATTACAAATGGCAGTCGCTGATATTTATCCCTCTCGGAGCAATGCAGACCTGCATAGTTCCCGTGATAAGCTATAACTACGCCGCGCGGAATATCGACAGATGCAAAAAAACGCTCAGAGAGTCGGTCGTTTTCGGAATGGCGCTGATGTTCCTCGGAACGCTCTGCTTTACAATAATTCCCGAACCGATGCTCCGCTTCTTCTCGGGAGATGAGCAGGTCATTTCTATCGGAATAAATGCATTCCGCATAATCGGGGTAAGCTTTATCCCGCTCGTAACATCGCTGACATATCCCGTGCTTTTCCAAGCGGTCGGAGCAAGCTTCAAAAGCTCCGTGCTGACAATAATACGAACGGTGTTCCTGTTCGTGCCGCTCGGATATATTTTCTCGCGCTTCGGCTTGCAGTATTTCTGGCTGACCTATCCGATAACGGAAGTGATAACAACAGCAGTCGGATTTGTTATGAGCAGGAAATTTTTCAGTGACCCGTATCATGAGAAAGCAACGAAAAAATAAATAGATCAAAAACAGCATCGGACTATAAAGTTCCGATGCTGTTTCAGCTTGCGAAAAAGTAGGTGATAGAAAAAAGATGCTCAAATGCAAAAGCAAAGTTTACGTCCACGCTTTTTAAAGGGTGGTGGGTGTCCAGAGGGCGCTGCCCCATATGCACTAACCTAAGCAAATATCAGACATCTGTAAGGAA
>CALANW010000062.1 GCA_937926145.1 uncultured Ruminococcus sp.
TTATTATATCATATTTTTCTGCGAAGTAAAAGACATTTCACTGTTTTTTCATAAAAAAAGAACAGCAGATGCCTATCTGCTGTTCAATGGATTTACTTTTCGTTTTTGTCAAAATAAGCGATTCCAAGACCGACTGTACTCATATAGCATCTGCCGTAAACATTCATATCGCCGCTTACAAATACGCCGTTGCCCGTTCCGCCAAAGTTGTGAAGGTCATCATTGATGCGCACCCACGATGCGCCATTGTCCTCGGACATATAAACGCCCTTTACATCGGTATCCTTTGGCGTACCATAGATGTAGATAACATACGGGTCGCCGTCATTCTTTGCCTTGCCAAGTCCGACTGCTTCGCAATATTTGATGCCGTCAACGAGTGTTACGTTCTCGCCGTGGTTTGTTGCCTTATAAAGTCCTGCACCGCCGGGGATATAGAATGTACCCTCTTCGGACGGATCAGCGCACAATCTTGAGAAGCTTGGGCTTACAACGGGCATTCTTGAGAATGTCTTTCCTCCGTCGGAGCTTAAGAAAACTGCACCGTTTCCGCAGGCATATACATAATCGCTGTTGTTCGGGTCGCCGAGGAAGTAAACATCCTTGCCCGTGATGCCCTCACACTTTGTCCATGTCTGTCCGAAATCTTCGGTATAGTATGCGCTGAAGCTGTTTGTGGAACTCCAGAAAAGACGTGAACCGTCAGCTGTGAAGCCAAGCTTTCCGCGGTAAAGTATCTTGCCCTCTTCGGGAGAAGTGGTAATGTCATTCCACGTTTCGCCGCCGTCTGTGCTGTAGATAAGCGCCATTTCGGATTCGCTTCCGCCGACCTTTGCCCAGTAATCTCTGTTCTGATATGCGATTGCAATGCTTGTGCATGAACCGATCTGTCCCTTGTGTCTGTCTGCAGGTTCTTTTATATCGTTATGTACGAAACCGTCATAGTCGCCGATAGCGGAAACGAGCGGATAACCCTCCATAGTAACGATATCCTCGGGAACGACTTCCTCGATGCCCTTTGCATTGAAATAGAATGCAGGATGCTCGTCCCAGATATTATCGCAGGCGAAAATACCGTTTCCCGAAGTTACCATAATTTCATTTGTATTGAACGGGTTTATTTCAAGTGAACAGCACCAATGGATAGCGTAACCTGCGATCCAAGGGATACCGCCGTCACTCATTGTCATATCCTTGATAATATTCTTCCAGCTCTTGCCGCCGTCTGTCGATACAAAGAACGAATCACCGAAAGCGCCATTCGGCTGTTCATTCCAGTTGTTGGTAGAAACAGTTACGAGCTTATTATCATCTGTCGGGTCGATAACGATATCGCCGATAGAAACGCTCATAGGCGAGATATCTTCAACAGAACCGTCAGTATTGTATCTCCAAAGTGCGCCTGCTCCTGCGTTCCAAGGTCCTTCCTTTGTAGCATAACCAACATAAAGATTGCCCTTTGAATCAAGCTTCATTCTCTGAGGCATAAGCTTTGTGTTGCCGTCCTTGATAGGATCCCAGCTTGCGCCGCCGTCCTCGGAAACGAAGATATTATCGTCACCGTTTCTCGAAACGGATGCATATATCTTCTGTGAAGCGCCATCTTTGTTCGATGAAGGGTCAAAAACAATACCGTTTATGCCGTTGCCGTTGGTTGTCGAAGTCACGGGGAAGCTTGCTACCTGTTCCCAAGTGCTTCCGCCGTCTGTGCTTTTGAGCATACCGCCCGTTCTTCCGCCAACAAAAATGATGCTGCCGTTGTTAGGGTCAACAGCTATTCTTTCACCGTTGCCTCTGCCCATTCCGTTGCCGTGAGCTTTTATTTTGTCGGTAACATCAACCACTGTGAATGTTTCTCCGTAGTTGTCGGAAATAAGGATAGCCGTCTTTCCGCCGCTGAAATACTCTGTTCCTGCAAGAAGATAGAGCTTTGAAGCATCGTTAGGGTCAACAGCAAGTCCGTCAATTCCGAGCAAGCCCTTGTCCTCATCCGTTACCCAATAGCTGAGCGACTTCCACTGCTGTGCAGCCTCGTCCCAGCGGTAAGCACCGCCAACATCTGTACGGGCATAGTAAACATTTTCCTCACAAGTGCTGAAAACGCCCGTAACGAATCCACCGCCGCCAATTTCTACTTGACCGTAGCTCCAGTCGGTATTGAGGACAGCCTGTGCGGAATCAGTGTCCGTTGAATTTGCAGCCGCAGATGTTGTTTCGGCACTATCGGTAGTTTTGTTATCCGAACAACCCGTCAGAACACCGAACATCATACATAAGCAGACAGCTGCCGCTCCGATCTTTTTTATCGTGCTGTGATTTTTCATTTTATCGATCCTTTCATATTGAGAAATCGTTTTCAAGTTATAATGATTATACAGCACTTAAAGTAAAATGTCAATATATTTCTTGCAAATTAACCCAATTTACATAAATCAATAAAAATTTTCTTTAATATTTTTTTGCAAGGATCTCCTGAGTGACCCCGATATCGCTTTCAAGACAGTATTTTACCGTTACGGTTAATTTATCCTCATTTTCGGTAAATTCTACCTCCTTGCCAACAACGGTTATATCTTTTTCCTCGAGAAAATTTTTCTCATACACCGATATCTTGCTTTCAAGTATGATCTTTGCCTGCTCGGGCGAATATTCTATCTCATCAACAGTGTATGGCTTTAACTCCGCTTCAACAACTCCGACAGGAAGCTCCAAACCGAAAAGCCGGGCATACTTTATTTCTTCGCTGTACTCATATTCAAACTTTTCTTCCTTGTTCAAATATAAAGGTATCCTCAGTCCGAAAAGATAAAGTGATTTTTTCGTTTTCTCTGATCCATAATTTATAACGCTGTCAAGATATGGCTGTTCAAACGTTACTTCACGTTCATATCTGCCGATTATCTCGCCCATTGCGTGAACAAAATAATCGTGGTCAAGCTTTCCGTCTATCGTTCCGCTGATGAGGATATCGCCTTTTCTAACGCCGTCATAAAGCATCGGAACGAGCATACCGAGATGAACATTCCTTATGTCAACTATCTGCGCGTCGCAGGCTGCAACAACATTGCAGGGTGTTGATATCGGTATCATCTCAGGCTTTTCCGTAAGTTCGCTTATATCAACAAGTATCCTGCATCCTGATGAGCGTATCCCTATCCAGCTGAATGAATCGAAAGCCGTGATTATCCTCTGCTCCGAATCGCGAAGGTCGAGCGACGGGATAAACGCACCTATTTTTATCCCGTAATCGGCAAGAATACTTTTTACACGCTCGTCCGAAATACTTTCATTGCCGTAGACTTCTATTCTTAGCACCGTATTTGATAGGTAAAAAACAAGCATCAGAGCCGCCAGCAGTCCTGCCGCTAAACCAAGTCTTTTCTTATATTTTTGAACTGTAAAGGCAAATCCCTTTTTATCAAGCTGCTCAAACTGTGCCTTGTTATCCTCGGCAAATGCTTTAAGCTCGTCAAGGTCATACCAATCGACAGTTCCCGTGACGAATTTTCCGTTCTCTATTCTTATATCCTTTACAGCAAAACCTGTTGCACGGAGCTTGTTTACGATATCACCGCAGTCTGCCGCAAAAAGTCTGAAATATACACTTCCAAGCAATTTATTTCTCATATGAATATGCGCCGAAAAAAGCGCAGACCTCCCCTCTTATTCAAATTCTATCGAAGAAATTTTCCCGTCAATGACTACTCCTGCTGTGTTAAAATCGGATATCCGCAGGTCTTCACCCCATACCTGAAGCGTGACAGTCGATGTTTTAAGACGAACGTAAACATCGTTAAGTTCGATAATACGCTTGCAATTTTCGATTTCAAGATGTGTATTATCGGTGAGATTCATATATGTATTAAGATAAAGCCGCTTTTTAATAAACTTTGCCGTAAGCGAGCTGTACATTTTTTTCGCTTTTACAAGCACTGCACATTCCTCCGAATCACTTGTCTTTCTAAATTATATTAACTGAAAAACGCACATATACTTTTTAACGGAACGTTTTCCAAAAACAGTGAAAGGACTTGTGTAGATGAAAAAAATATCGGGATTTATTATTGCCGCAGCCGTAATAGCATACTCAGCAGCTCTGCTGTATTTCAATAAATCGGTTTCTGAGGGCGTTATTGCATCTATAAAGGTATGCGTGAATGTTATCATTCCGTCACTTTTTCCGTTTATGATCGCCTCGGGGATAATCATTTCCTCGGGACTTTACTATAAATTAAGCTTGCCGTTTTCGCCTATCTCAAGATATGTTTTTCATCTTAGAGCAGACCTTTTTTCGATATTTCTCATAAGTTCGTTCGGAGGTTATCCAGTTGGAGCAAAGCTGCTGATTAATCTGTATGAAAGCGGAAATATTGATAAAAATACAGCTGAAAAAATGCTTGGTTTCTGCTATATGGGAGGGCCTGCTTTTTTCATAGGTGCGGCGGGAATGAAGATATATAACAGCACTTCCGTAGGAATGATAATTTTTGCAAGCATATTTTTTGCAAATCTGACAGCAATGTTTTTGTTTGGTCTGCGCTCACCAAAACCGCCGAAAGATACACACGGACGACGGCTCATTTTCACGCTCAATGACTTTCTTTCATCGATAAATTCGGGCGGAATAGGCATAGCAAAAATATGCGCAGCGATCGTGTTTTTTGCTTCACTTCTTGCTGTGCTTGATGCTTCGGGAATAATTGATTTTTTTTCACGGATAATTTCATTGATAACAAATATTTCTCCGGAGATATGCAGAATATTACTGCGTTCGATGCTTGAAATAAGCAACATTTCCGCCCTCCCGTCCGATACTTCCTTTCTTCCGATCGTTACTGCACTGCTGTCTTTCGGTGGACTTTGTGTGATCTTTCAGGTTGAGGGCATCATTGAAAATAAATTGTCTACCTATAATTTCTTGATATGCCGTATTGTAACAATGATTTCGTCATATTTTTACTGTAAAATATTAATAATAGCATTTGACATTTCAAATTATATACAAGTTTCAGCTTTGAACGGAGAAGTGGTTCGGCAAAACTCACCAATTCCAAGTTTATTTTTGTTAATTATGACAATTTTATTATTATCAAAAAATTTTATAGAAAAAAATAAAAAAAGAAACTATTGCTCCAGAAGATGATTCATCAAC
>CALANW010000063.1 GCA_937926145.1 uncultured Ruminococcus sp.
AAAAATATTTTTTCATAAGCTTCTCCTGCCTTTATCCCTCGGTGAACGGCGTATTGACCTGCCAGAGTCCCGAATTGGGAAGCTCGTCCTTTATAAGCTTCTCATAAAACTCCATAGCCTTTGCATTATCCTTTGCTCCGAACTGCCGAAAACCGCTTTCATCAATATCCAGTTCCTTTTTGAACATATCAATATATGCTTCAAGTATCTTTTTGCAGTTCTTTTCATCAACGCCAATGTCCTCTGCTTCTGTAAGCTCCATAACCTTTTTAAGAAGCTCATCTGCGGACAGACACTCGCCGATCTCACCTGTCAGATTATCGTGATCGCTGTCACAGTAATATTCCCAGCTGTATCCGCTTTCGTAATCACCCGTAAGCCTGCGTTTGCAGTTTTGTCCGATACAGGGGTTATTGTGAGTAATCTCTGCGGTGATGCTTATATACTCCGTTTTTTCAAAGAAATCCATAATATCCTGCGGAGTGATGTTAAGGCTCGGTTCGGCTTCTTCCGCATCGGCATCATCTGGCTTCATAGTTATAAGGCTTTTATATAAAGCGATATATGACAGCAGTTCTTCCGATGAAAGCTCGCTGTTTATCTCAACATTTCCGAAACCGTTAGTTCCGACAATAGGCTTTTCGTTAAATTCAACGGAGTCCTCTATGCCGTTTCCGCCGCCCAAGCTCTCCACTTCATAATGCTGTCTGTGTTCCGATGGAGTAAGTCCGTCATTAAGCTCACCTATCAGACGCATATATTCCTCATAAGCCGCCTGCTGTGCCTGTGAAAGAGCCTGACTTATTGCACGTCCCATTGCCTGACTTATCGCCTGTGCTTCTTCGGGAGTTTTCGCCTGATTTATCAATGGCTGAAACTGTGCCTGAATTTCCTTGATTATCTTCTGACAATACTCCGCAAAGAATGTACCGAAATCAAGGCCTGCATTTTCATACTGATATGTACCGCCGTACCAATCGCCGTAATTGAGGTAGTAATAAGCCTGCGTAATATCCATATAGTTCTTGACCATAAGAGTATATCCGTCGATTATCTCCGCATTTGTTTCAGCATTATGCTCTTCATCGGGTTCTTCGCCTGCAAGCCCGTAGGAAAACGGAGTGAGCCAGCCGAAAAAGCCCATTATTATCACAAAAACAACTATCGTTATCAAAATAGGCAGAACAACGGTAAGACCTCCTCCGCCCAGAATGACGGACGCACCCTTTTTCTTCAAAAGCTGTTTTGCTATGCCGCCCTTGCTTATATTTGCTGAAAAAAGAGTGTCGGGAATTTTCCTGTTTTTCTTTATGAAGATCTCCTTTTGCTTTCCCTTTACCTCTTTTGCCCTCTGCTTCTTGCCGTATTCCTGCTTTTCCTGCTGTAATTTATGACTGTTCCCGACTTTAAAGCCGCCCTGCTTTTGGTCGGGAGCTTCAGAATTTCGGTAAGCATCAGTTTTTCTGTTCTTCGATTTTTCATTTTTCCCTGTTACCTCATCGTATTTATCTATACCGAACCGATTGCCGTGATTTCTCATACGCTCCTCGGCTCGCTTTTCTTTTTTCAAATCAGTTTCAGCCAGCTTTTTTACAAGCTTTTTTGCTTCAACAGCCGCAAGTGCTGATGAAACATCAAGCACCGAACCGCTGACGGAATCGGAACGTGATACAGCCTGTCCGACCCTGCTCACACCGCTTATGACGTTCTGCGTACTTTCTCCGACAGCACCGCCGACAATATTTTCAAGTGCATTTTCCTTTTGCTTTTCGATATATCCGCTGTACGCCTTTTTAGCTTTATATGCTCTTACATCTGCATCAAACGTATCAAAAACAGCGTGTTCGGAATTTCCGAGATACTCGTTTTCATAAGCTTTTCCCTGTTCGTCCTTTAAATGTTCCACCGGAACGTCGGGGACTGTTTCAGACTGTCCGGATTTTTCATCAGCCTGCGGAATATCCTCATCTTTAACAACAGCCGCACGACCCAGCCTTATAGCTTCATTGTTTTTCTGTTCAATGAAAGCCGCCCGTTTCATTCGCAAAGCTATTTCGGGTGTGATCGTCTTTTTCATCTCTCCGATACTGCTTTCCGCAGACTGTGAAATGTGTGCAGGCTCAAAAGCTTTTTTCTCTGTCTTTTGGGTTTCCGCAAATGCTTCTGCATTATGCTCTTCCGTTTTTTCCGAATGATCAAATCTTGCAGTATTTATCTTTATATTTGCTTTATTCTGCTGATCCAGAAAGGCGGCACGCTTCATACGCTGTGCCGTTTCGGGAGTAATTCCGATATGCTCCGATACCGCATTTTCGGGTTTGTTTTCCGAATGAAAACTGCGGCTGTCGGTTCTCTCCGCACTTGACTGAAATGCTTTCGGTGCATCAGCCTTTACAGATTTAACCTCATTATCGGGTGATTTGCCCTTGCTTGCGGCAATCGTTCCCGAAACGATATTTTCATCTTTCCTCTGAACACGGGCAACGTGATATTTCTTATTCTTGTTTGTCCGTGCATTGAAAGAAGCTATTGCTCCCTTCTTCTTATCAAAAGAAGAAAGGGAGTGTTTTTCTACTGCGTTAGCTGACTTATTTTTTCTATCAACCTTTGCCATAAACAACTCCCTTTCATTTCGTTATGTGTTTTTATTCTCTTCCTCGGTCTGAAGCATCTTCGCCGTTTCGGAGAAGTTTGTAGTCATAAGACTGTACAGCTTCGTATCCTTGGGGAATTCATCATAGAACGGTATCTTGGTCTTGCCGCCCAGAATGAGAAGTCCGTGTCCGGCAGGAACATCATTCACAAACTGGATCTCGCTGTCATTGATATTCAGAACGTCCTGAAGCTTCGCCGCATCTGTGGGGTTCTGTTTCAGAAGCACGATAAACTCCGAGTTTGCAAGCATATTCCTTGACTTGTAATCCTTGAGCAGATCGTCCACGTTCTGCGTAATGCCCGTGAGAATACCGCCGTACTTTCTTGCACGCTTCCAGAGCATCTGCAAGTAGTCGAGGGAATATTCATCGGCAAACAGCAGATGTGCTTCATCAATGAAAATGTACGTTTTTCTGCCCTTTTCCTTGTTCTCCGCAAGGCGGTTCCAGATGTAGTCAAGAATAAGGAGCATCGACTGTGTTTTCAGATTGCCGTTCAGGTCACGAATATCGTATGCAATAAAGCGGTTCTTCGTATTGACGTTGGTCTGATTGTTAAAATATTTAGCAGAACCATTTACATACATATCAATGGTAATTATGAGCTTGTCCTTCATTTCCTTCGGCACATTTTCGGTTTCTTCCTTCATACATTCGAGGAATGTGCCGAGGGTAGGCATATCCTTCGGATCAAGAGTTTTCAGCACTCCCGACTTTGCGTATGCTTTCTGCACACAGCGGTCAACAAAGGACTTTTCCTGTGCGTTAAGAGGGTGCTTTGCGTCCATACAAGAAATGAACGATGTTACAAGCTGACACTTATCTGCGATAATATCCACTTCGGGATCGTCAAGCAGACGGAAATCGAAATCAAACATATTGATGTAGTTTGTCGGGCCGTTGGAGAAACGTACTACCTCACCGCCGAATGCTTCCGCCAACTTCCAGTATTCTCTTTCGGGGTCAATTACCAAAACATCCGCATTTTCATCGCCTGTGATGATGTTTGTAATCTCCGTTTTGACCTTGAATGACTTGCCGCCGCCCGATGCCGCAAGATAGAAACCGGAGGGGTTTATAAGCCCCGTCACACAGTCAAAAAGGATAAGGTTATGTGAAAGCACATTCATACCATAATATGTGGCGTGTTCCATCTGCACTTCACGGACATTGAACGGCATAAATATCGCAACGGATTCCGAGGGCATTGTGCGGAGATAGTCAAACTTTCTCTGATATCCGAGGGGCAGGCAGTCTGCCATACCGTGTTCCTGCTCCCAAGCCATTTCGCCCTTGATACAGCCCGAACGCTTGAGGGTGCTTTCGATTACCTCAACACTTTCGTTAAGCTCGTCAAAGGTATCTGCTTTTATAAGTATCTGCGTATTGACCATAAAGAGCTTCTGATCCTTGACGGTTATCTTGTCGAATACGCTTACCATTGCATCACGCTGATTCTTTATTCTCTGGGGCTTCTGCGAAGAAAAGTTTCCGTGCTGTGCCGCCTTTACCTCTCGCTTTGCCATATCCGTATCAACGGCGGTGATCTGATGCTGTACAAGCTTTCTCGCTTCCGCACTGTCGTATGTTTCAATGTTGGTCGTTACCATAATTTCAATGCCTGTACCCAGAAGTCCCGTTAAAATATCCGACGTAGTCGTTGAGGGATATTCTCGGATATACAGCACCTTTGCGTACTTGTCATTGAACATAAAGTAATCTTTCTTGAAGTCGAAATAATCAGGACTGCAATAGAGCTTTTCCCTGCCCTTTGCAAAATCTTCTTCTGTAAGAACGGGAACAGTCATTTCATCAGCTCCCACAAAGAAATCACGAAGCATTTCAATACGCTCCTGCGAGGTCAATGCACGAAGAGCTGTATTCCCGATACGATTAAATGTATTCGTGGCGGTTATATCAAGCGTTCTGAAACGTCTGACCGCTGTTTCCTCATCGGGAGCTTTTATCGTAAGGGTTATGTACATATGCTTCTGAACAGCGTTCTGTCCCTTGCGGATATTTGCTTCAAGAACCTTGCTGTTGAACTCATAGCGGTAATCGAAAAGTGCGTCCGCTTTCTGCGGCATAAGTGTCGCCTTTTTAAACTCCTCCATATTTAGCCTGTTGTTCCAGCAGCAAATCTGACAGTCAACGGTATCGTCCAGAATACCGAGAAATTCGATATATCTTTCAAGATACATATACTGCTGTTCCTCGTCCGCAAGATTGAAGTTTATATCGTCAAAGGTATAAGCCTTTGAGTACATTTTCTTTCCGAGGAAGAAAATATCATCGGAGAGGACTTTCTGATATGGAACAGTGGAAAGCACCTTTTTTGAAAGATTCTTCTTTTCCCTGCCCTTTTTATCTCTCTTTGCCTTTTTGCCCTTTTTCTTATCGGGCTTGTCTGTGGCAAGACGGACGGCATCTCTGTCCCTTGCGGACATTGGTGCATCTTCATCATCTGCGACAGTCTTTTTTGACTTCTTTTTTACAAATGCCATTGCTCCTGCAAGAACAGCAATTACAACAGGAACGGCTATAAATGCAGGATTCTGAATTAAGAAACTGCCGACATTTTCGCTTGGCTGAACAACTTCCGTTACAGTTTCGGTGACTGTTTCCTGCACTTCTTCCGCTGTGATTTCTGCCTGAAGCTCCGCAGAAGTCATTTCTTCAATGACCTCTTCACTTGTTTCGGGAATTACAGCTTCGGAGAAAACAGATACTTCCGTCTGAACTGTTTCAGTTTCGGAAACTCCTGCTTCTTCAAGGGATTGTGCAACTGCATCTGCCACGATGCTTGAAATAATGTCATCATTATTCATTTCCGTATCGGCAGGCACTTCCGTTTCTGCCGGATGTTCCAGTGGAACATTTTCGTTTTCGGCGGTTTTCATAGCGGAAATATCTGTACTTTCGGGTACATTTTCAGTATTTTCAACTGCTGTCTGTTCTCCCGTATTCTCTGTGGGAGCAGATACTTCCGTAACCTTGGTTACAGAATTCATAATGCTTTCTTCACCCATTTATTGCCCTCCTTTAGACTTGTGTTTTTTCCTTTTATTCGCTTTCTTTTCGACCGCACGTTCCTTTTCAAGCCCGTTCAGCCATATTTTTCTCACTTCATCGTGTATCTGAACTTTCTCCGGGAGATAGGTCATTCCTCTTCGCTGTTTGCCCGCATAAAACTCAAATAAGGTCGAAGCAAACTTCTCAAAAGGCATACCGTTGTATTTCATAAAGCCCACCGCCGCAAGCGGAGCAACCTCAATAATGACGATATACATAAGAATATCTGTGGGAATAAAATTCTTTCCGATAAGAAATGTGAGAACAGCAAGTGCGATCATTGCAATTCCGCATACAAACTGGCGTACGGTAAGTCCGAAGAAAAACTGCTCCTTGTACTCCGTAACGTCCTGCGGAATATCTGCCTTTATCATCAAATCACCTCTTTCAGCCCGTTCAGAATATGGGCGATAACGTCAACAGTCCAGCCGTTTCCGATACATTTATATCTCTGCGTATTGGAGATACCCTCGGTGTAATTGTCGGGGAGTGTCTGCAAGCGTTCCGCTTCTATGGGAGTGAGCTTGCGGACAATATAATCGCCGTCGGGCAGGTCGATCTTATAAAGACCTGTCTTTGCTCCCTGACCTCCGCCGTTTGCGGACAGCGTTACAGATTTTCCACGAACGGAACATATCCGCTGTCCCTGACCGCCTTTTCCATATTCGCCTACACGGACAGGCTGTGCTATTGCGGTAGTTCCGCCCTTAAAGCCCTTGTTGGTTATGAGCGTTGCTTCTCCGTATTTGTAATACCCTGCCATAAAGGTCCGGGATTTTTCCCCCTCTCCGTTATATGTATTGAACGGGATAGGCTCAGCCACCATAGAATCCTTCTGAACGGTAGTTAAGCAGTTGCTTTTCCCGTCCTTTCGGGCTTCGATAAACTGCTCTGTGCCGCCAGCACATTTTTCTGAACGTTTTCCGCTTTGAATATACCGTCCACGCTGTGCAACACCCACAGGCTCGGCTATCATGCTCCGCTGACTTCTCTGCAATGTGTTCCATAAAACAGCACCGTCATAGCTTGCAGTCATACAGTAGCTTTTGTCCTGCCACGGCAGTCCGCTTTCAAGAATATCTTTAAGCAGGATACCCTTGTCCGCCGGCTGACTGACATTGGGGATATTTGTCCAATAGCACCTCTTCCTCTGCTGTGCGGAAACAAGTGCCGAATTTATCATAATGGGCTTTACTCCAATCTGTTCGGAAATAAAGTCCTTTATATTTTGGTGTATGCTGTTGTTATTTTCATAAAGGAAATATCTGCACCCGCTTTCACGCAAAGCACGGACATATTCCATAAAAAGCTTTCCGCCCATACCGTCGGGAGTAACTTCTCTGCCCGTTTTGGCAATGCTCCAATAGGTGCAGGGAGAACCGCCGATAAGCAGGTCATATCCCTTGAAATCGGAATAACTGCCGCCGAACACATCTCCGTGATGAACTATCTGAGGATAGTTTTTCTCGGAAATTTTCACCGCATATTTGTCAATCTCAAAAGCATCATAGCTTTCAACAGGTATGCCTGCACGCTCCAGAGCCGCCATTCCGCAGGATATGCCGTCATATAAACTCAGAACTCTCATACATCACCCGCCTAACGCACGTTTTGTAATGTCGCTTGATTTTGCGACTGTTACCGCAAGCATTACAACGCTCAAAACAGGTGTTGCGTACTTGAATATGTGCATCAGCAGTCCTGCTCCGTCAAGTCCTGCCGAGAAATCAAGAGTAAGATTTGAGGAAATAAGCGTATATGCCTTGAAGCATATCGCAAGAACTCCCCACTGCATTGATACTGCCGCAAAATTCTTTATAAACGAAATGCCTGCGGACCTTGCCTGTGTATTTACAAGGGTCGCAAGTGCCACGGGGGAGATCGCCGTAAGTATTGCCGTTTCAAACACGATGCCCAGCACCATTATAACGATAAGCGAGAACATTACGAACATAAGGATTATGATTATGACATAGAGCAGTGTTAAGACTATGTAGTTTATGTCAAGCAGTCCGCCCTCAAGCGGAGTTCCCTGATTCATTGCATCGCCGAACGCCGCTCCTATGCCGCCAAAGGCTGACGCAAAATCCACCTCACTTTTGAACAGTCCCGAAATTATTCCCACAACGTTGTCCACGTTCTGAACTATCAATGCACTCACAACAAGCTTCATCGCCACTCTGATCGCACCCTCAATGCCGCCGTGAAAGTCGATATTGGCACAATATGTAAATGCTTCCATACAGAAAAACAAGGTCAAAAGAGCTGTGCCTGCTCCCTCGAAAATGCTTATGGCATCTCCCGCCTGACTGACAATATCGAAGCCTGCAATGCTCTGTAAAACAGCGGCAAAACCGTCAGCTTCCGTCTGCAAAAGGTTCTGTGCTTCTTCAAATGCAACTTGAAAAAAGCTTGATTCTGCCATTATGCTCCTCCTTTCTTATTCAGAAAAGGACGGCCATATTGGATATATAACCGTCCATGTGTTTTGCTGATTATCTGCCGATCAATTTCCGCCGATCGAAAGAGAAGCAGGAATGATAGCTCCGACAGCGGCAATTATCGCACCGCCGATAAGGGTCTGGAAGCCTCTCGTCTTGCCGTCTGCATTGTCGTCCTTGAAGCCTACGCCCGTCTGAATGCCGCCGACTACGGCTACAAGTGAGCCGAGTGCGATAACACCGGGACCGAGTACGCCCATAATTGCATCGATCATTCCCTGTGCGTCCGCTCCGTCGCCTGCGGCATAAACATTCATTGCACAAGCCGACACGGCGGCAGGAATAACGAGTGCCGCCTTTCCGAGCCTTGTGTTCATAGCTCTGCCTGCAGCATTGGAAGCGGCAAGCATAGCCTTTGCTCCGACTTCGTTTGCCTTGTTCTGAAAACTGTTGATTGCTTCTGTGATCTTCATCACACAAACCTCCTTATAAAAAAATTAGTATATATCTTCAAAGCCCTGCGGTTTACACGCACTCTTGATTCTTTATATAATTACTTTTCTGCCGAACCGCAGGTCTGCTTTGACTGCAAAATGACAATAAAAAAAGAGCTGTAAAGCCGCATTATAAAATGCCGCTTTATAGCTCTCATTCGCTGTTCCGCACCGCTCTTTTGGTACGCCGTTATTCAGTTTTATTTTCGGGACGCATTATCAGCTTTTTCCTTGATTCATAAATGAAATACCCGTCTTTTCTCGGTTCAAGGATTATTTCCGATTTTCGCTCCATAAGCCTGTTTATTTCCTTTATCTCACGTTCCGTAAGCACCGATATTTTCTCCATATATCACTCCAAGTCAGGCTGTGCAGTACAGTTCCGTGCAATGCTCCAGCCTTTGACGTATTTCTATTGGGATATCCGACATTATGCTTTCGGGCTGTGCTATTTCAGCACCCTCATCATCAGACGTTACAAATCGAAGTTTGAGTGTGTCCGCATTTAACGTATCGCCCGTATCAATAAATTCGCTGAAATCAATAAATTCCGTTTCGGACTGTGTTTCAACATATCTGTCAAGATAATATGCATAAGGATTGTCGGAAGCCGTTTCACCCTTTTCCGTGTCAGGCTTCCAGTCCTCTCCAAGCTCCGCATATCTCGGATGCTCGGAAAGATTGAATTTATTTGTAAAGAACGGATAAAGCCCACGCACCATAACAATGCAGTTATTGTTGTCCATAGTTGTCAGCTCGTCAATGGTCGCAAGCTCTCTGCCCATAATGGCATTATTGTAAGAACTGCTTCCCTGCTTGCCTTTGGTCTGATTTATGGATAACTGGTCGATGGTTTCTTTTCCGAGTTCCTTTGAAAGATATTCATTTGTGAATTGGTCTTTGCCGCCAAGATATATGAGTGTATCGCAGTTGCCGGGCAGTTCTTCCCATGACTTCTCATAAAGTCGTTTAAGCTGTGAGATATTTTGCAGAATGACCTGTGCCGATATTTCAAACTTTCGGCATGTTGCAAGGACCTTTTCAAAGTCGGGTATCTTGCCCACGTTCGCAAACTCATCGAGTATAAAGCGGACGTGAACAGGCAGTCTGCCGTGATAATAATTTATCGCTCTGTCATACAGCGTATCAAAAAGCTGTGTGTACATCATTGCCGCCAAGAAGTTGTATGTTGTATCCGTTGATGGTATTACGATAAACAATGCTGTGGGCTTATCTCCCAGAGTTTCAAGACGGATATTGTCCGTATGCGTAAGATTTCTCACATTTTCCAGCTTGAAATATTGGAGCTTTGTTGTAGTGGAAATGAGAATAGACTGCATCGTTTTTCCTGCCGCCTGCTTAAATTCCTCGTAATACTGCACCGACAATGCTTTCGGAGCCGCTTCCTTTCGCTTGTCAAACATAAGGTCAAGCTCGGATTTTTCTTCTTCCTTGCCCTCGATTACCTTTGCTTTATGTATAAGGTCAAGAACGCCTGCAAAGTTCTGTTCTTCTTCCGTTCCCGTTTCTATGAGCAGAAAACAGAGTGAAGATAATAACAGCCTTGTAGCATCGTCCCAGAAGGGATCGCCTGAGCTGCCCTCGCCCTTTGTATTGGTCATAAACACGTTTATCATCTTTATGACGTTGTTGCTGTTTATTTCGCCTGTACTGTCACGAAGATAATGAAACGGGTTGTAGTTTGAGCTGTGCTTCATATCGTTCAGATTGAAAACTCTTATCTCATACCCGTGCCGCATAAGCATCTTTCCGCAGGATTCCACAAGCTCGCCCGATGGATCAGAGACAACAAAAGATGTGTTGCATTGAAGCAGATTGGGCTTTACGAAAAACCGAGACTTGCCCGTACCTGAACCGCCGAGAATTATCATATTCAGATTTAGCATCGGCTTTATTTTTTCGACTTCCCTGCCTGCACCCATTACGTCCTTTATTGATATTTCCGTTCCGGTAAGCTTGCTTGGACTTTTCTTTTTCCGACTGCCCTTTTTCTTCTTTTTATCCTTTTCTTCCGCCGCTTCATTTTTCTCCCTGACCTTTCGGTCAAGGACAAGAAAAACATCGCTTGCACAGATAACGTTGTTGTAAAAGCCTGCCTTTGTGGTATCGGCAATTATCTCTTTCTCCTGACGGTTTCCCCACCTCGCAGAACCGTGCTCTACACCACGTCTGTGATAACGCTTGCCGTTTCCCACAAGTCGGTACATTATGGCTATAAGGCTTGCGAAAAAAGCTAAAACGCAAGATTTTCTTGTAAGTCCCGAACCTCTTAAAACTGCCCGAAAGGCATTGCCCAGATTTGAAGCTGTCATATATTCGCTTACACTGCCTATGGCTTCAAAGATCTGAATATTTCCGTTTTTGTCGGCAGTCATTTCAAGAGTATAGCCTGCAAGAACGATAACGGGAAAAGCAATAATACAGCAGACAATTATGATATACAGAAGCGTATCTGTTTTCTTTTCGGGTATTCCCATATTGCTTGCCATAGTTACAGCTCCTGTCCGCTCTTGTCTTTGGCTTTGGACTTGTCCTTAACAGCCTGTGAAAGTGCCTTGAATTTCTCCTGCGCAAACTGTTTAAGTCCGCCGAGAGTCTGCCTGTCGGGGAATTTGCTGTCCCTTATGCTCTTTTCAAATGATCTGCTTATATCTGCCGCACCCTTTTCGGATATGCCAAGCTCGGCAAGCTTTTCCGCATTGATATTTCCGATAGGCATTATCTCCGACTTTCCGCTGTTCTTTGCGGTTATCTCTGCCATATTACCCGAAAGCTGTTTTATAACTGCTTCAGAATGTTCAAAGGTGTGAGCATCATTTACAATATTGTCGGCTATGAGCTGTTTCATTGCACAGGCAACTGAAATATCGTCAACAAGCCCGAAATCTTCACGGAAAGCCTTTTCAATGTCCGCAAGAAGAGTATTCCTTTCGACCTGCATATACTGATAATTCTCGGCATCATCTCTTATGATTATGGTGCTGTCTTTGAGATTGTAGTATCCCATATCCCAAAGCTCTGCATTGTTCTGTTCATAGGAACCAAACATCAATGCTGTTGGCTTTCCGTCACGTTCCTTGCCAAAGGAACGTGCTTCTATGTCGGTGTCCCTATATGAAGCTGCCACCTTGTCGGCAATTTCCTTTGCAGATACCTCGGAATATCCCATCTGCGAAAGCACAGCCTGCACCTCTTTTTCAGGCATAACGGGAATTACCGCAAATTTATTCGTATTATTGTCAAGAATACAGCACTTTGCTCCGTTATCCCTTGGAATTTCTCCGATACATTCCGCCCTGCCGATCACTTTCTGCGAAAGCTGTGACTGTGCAAGATACTCGCCGATATTCGGAATGTCCGCATACACGATCTCCGATTTTTCCGCTGTATATGCAAATGTTTCTTTCTGCTTGTCGGTCAGCTTATGGTTTATATCTTCAATGAGCTTGTTCACCGTTTTGCTGTTCAGCCCTCTTTCTTTAAGGGCTGTCCGCATTTCCTCGGCACTTCCCATTTTCACGCTGATAAGCTCATTTTTCTTTGCATTGAAAAGGTCAATTCGGCGAAGTTCTCCGCCGTCCGTGCCGTATTTATACACGGCTGTATCTTTATTGATATGTCTGTTTCGGGTATTAAAATATCCCGTCAGCTCACTTCCGCCGACAGCCCTTTTCACTTTTCCGTTCACATCATATACAGGATACTTTTTATCAAAGTCAAGCTCTGATTTAAGCGTTTTTCCGCCGTTTATCATTTCGGCTTCCGATTTGCTTATACGGATATAGTCCTGTCCCGAAGTGTTCGGAACACGCATAAAAAAGCTGTCCGGGGTATTAAGCTCCTCGATATTGAGCTTTTCCATATCCAGAGTTATGACATTATCATAAACCTCGACCAGATAATTCTCGCACTCCTGCAGGCTTGCCTTATATTCTTCCCTTGCCCTGCCAATCTGCTCCGAAATATCCGATTTGTACATTACAGCGACCTTATCCTCATAAGGAACAAGTGAGATTTCAAGATTATCTGCCTTTGCGGCGGCAAAAAGCTCCCTTGCTTCATCTTTGGAAATGGTGTATGCTTCAAAGCTGAGAGCGTCGAGAGGTGCGGTCTGCTCATATCGAGTGACCTCAATATTCCCGACTTCCTTTTTGACCTGCTCCGCTTCCGCCAATGCCTTTGAATACTGTCCCTCATATTCCTTTGGAACAACATTCATATATTTGCCCTCATCGGTTTTAAAGGAAATGACGGGAATATCGTATTTATTCATCACACGGTCAACTATGCCCATATCTTCGGCAGGAATAAGGTCTTTTCCGTCCTTTACGATTATCTTATCGGAGTTTTCCGCAAGCTCATTTGCGACAACGTGCTTCATTGCCATATTGAGCAAATCAAGCTGACTTGCGGGAACGGCAATAACTGCATTGTTATTGTCCCCAACCTGTGCATTGAAATATGAACCGCCCATTCTCCTGACGGTTTCCTCTATTTCGGAGAGTTTTTCGGCAGGCACGGTGACAAACTTAAATTCCGCTCCTGCTTTTTGGAGCTTTTCAAAATGCTGTTTTGAGAGTTTTCCCGTTTTTATCTTCGGAAAATTCTTTTTATAGGAAAGTTCCCCTCTGCCTCTGCTCTTCTCCATATCGCTTATGATGTCAAGAATACGCTTTAAAAGCTCCACAAATGTTGTGCAGGCATCATCACCTATCATTATTCCGTCACCCCTTCCGTTTCAGAATGTTCTACCGGAACATCGGTATTTTCGGGTGTTTCCTCAGCGAAAATATCTATCCTGTCTTCATCGGTACAGCCGTATGAGAACGGGGACATATTGAACATAAGGGTAACATCTGTGTCTGCGGCATTTGCCCAGCCGTTGGGAAGTGACAGGGGCAGAATACGCTTTATTCCCACTCTGTTTATTACAAATGCAGGAGAATATTCCTGCGGTGAATAGTCCGAATAATTATATGTTTTGGGCTTTGTTATGCTTTTCAGCAGATCACGCTGCTTTACATCAAAATTCTCGTCTGTGCCTGCGTATGTCACGCCGTATCTGCCTGCAATGTTTACTTTCAGAAAGTGCGTGCTGAAAACTGTCTGCCTGTTTTCTCCGTTGTCCGCACCGAAGATACGCTCCTCGGTTTCTGAATAGCTTACCTTGTTTTCTTTATGGTTCTTTGCATATCCGACAGAGTTTGCGGAATAGCCGAAGTTATAGTAAAGCTCGTCACGATTTGTTCCAAGCTCCGAACATATCTCGTCTGCGGTCATATTGCTGTTCTCTGCCCAGATTTCAAGGAGCTTGTCGGGGTTAAGTCTTATGAGGTAAACAGAAGTGCCGTCTATCTCTTTATTAAGATTGATTAGATCCGAATAATACACTTCCCACATATCCGGTGAAAGAAGATCATTCATTTCAAGCCCGATCGTTCGGGAATAATACTGATAATCTGTAAGGTCTGAAAACTCGTCCTCATCGGTCATATCATTTTCAAACCAGCTCCGCACAGCTTTCAGTTCCTTTTCCTGCGGTGTAAGCTCATCATCGGCAGATGTACTCATACAGCCTGTAAGCATAACCGCCGCTCCCATAAGAAATCCCACGCACTTTTTCAGCTTCATTGTTCTACCCCTTTCGTTCGTTTTTTGATATTTCTATTATATCAAATCGTGAAAATCGGAGTTTATGAACGGAGGGGTGATAGATATGATAGTTAATGACAAGTTATGATAAGCTGTAAGTGGTTATGAGTGTGTAAATTCATTGTTTGGCAATGGGATTTATGATAAGATACGTGCTTGAACATTTTGTAAACATTATGCGAACTTACAATAAACGCAAATAAAAACTGACTTCATCTAAAAATAAAGTCAGTTTTAGTGTACAAATTCATTTATCACAATATATTAATTTTTGATATGCTTTATTTTATTTTTATTATTTTTATTTTTCCTGTTGGAATAGCTGCATCTTTATCAAAAAGCACTACATTTTTTCCTTTAGGAAAAACAGTACTCGAATATACAATACCTTCATATCCAAGAGATAAAAGATACTGTGCTATACATTGAAACGGTGCATACATCAATTCTTTGTCTTTTGTTTCAACCGGAAGAAATATTTGTTTAGACAATAGTCTTGCATAAGTAAATGCCACCCATTTCAGAACGGTATCTTTTATCTCGTCAGTATCAGTAAAGTGAGTGTACCCTTTTCTTTTAAATTCATTTACTTTTCTCTTACAAACTTCTTCAGCACACATTTCAAGCTGATTATTTATGTCATTGTATTGAGTGTTATCCGCAATTGTAAAATCGACCAATTTTTTACCCACAAAGTCTTTATTTAATATAAATTTACATAAACCAAATATTTCGCCGCTAGAGGCACGGCACTCTTTCAATGCACAAGTTTCAGCATTATCTATATCACCAATTGCAAGATATAACCACTCCACTTTCGGTGGACTAAATCTATTATGAGCATTTATAAAATTCTTATCAGGAATAAACCTACTATAAGTTGGTTCGGGATCTTCAGGTTTTAGCCTTCCCGCTCTGATAAGTGTTATGTACTGTGATAAAACAGCATCAATTGATACATCAAAAAAGTGATGACAATTTGAAAACATATCATCAAAGACCTTAAAAAAAATAGTTTTTGATTTTGCATTATTAAAATCATCATATGTAAAATCGCCATTAGCCAAATAGGAACGAAATTCATCCCATGT
>CALANW010000064.1 GCA_937926145.1 uncultured Ruminococcus sp.
TTCGCATATCCACACGCTTTTGCGTAGATTTTGATTCTATGTGGACGAGTTCTAAGAAAGTTTATCGGTGCTGCAAAAATAACTTTTGCGGCAGCAATAAGCTTTTGAGTAAATTCTTTTTCCCAGTGGAATTTTCGCACGGGAAGTCAAACTATAAAATGGGGTGTTCTTTGTGTTTTCCGATATTGACAAGAAGTATTATTACGACGGCGACGATTTAGGCTCTGTCTATGCGCCAGAAAAGACCGAATTCAAGGTCTGGGCACCGCTCGCAGACAAAGTTGCTATCTGCCTTTACCGAACCTGCCGCGATGAAAAGCCTTACCGTCATCTCCCGATGACAAAAAGCAGAAAGGGCGTATGGTCAAAGACTGTCTATGGTGACCTTGACGGCGTTTATTACACTTACATCGTGACGAATGACGGCGTTGAGCAGGAAACAATCGATGTTTATGCAAAATCCGCAGGCGCAAACGGCGCAATGGGTATGGTTTTCGATGCATCGAAGCTCAACCCTGCAGGCTGGGACAATCAGACCTACGTTAAGCTTGACCATTACACGGACGCTTGCGTTTACGAACTCCACGTCCGCGACTTTTCCATTGACGAAAGCGGACATTTCTGCTATAAGGGAAGATTTCTTGCTTTCATTGAAAAAGGACTGGAAAACGACAGCGGCGACAGCGTCGGCATTGACCACCTCAAAGAGCTTGGCATTACCCACGTTCAGCTTATGCCGATATTTGACTTCGTTTCCGTCGATGAGACTGATGTTCACCGTCCGCAGTTCAACTGGGGATATGACCCCGAGAACTACAACGTCCCCGAGGGTTCATATTCGACCAATCCTTTCAACGGCAAGACCCGTGTTGCGGAACTGAAACGCCTTGTTTATGCGCTCCATGAGGCAGGCATCGGCGTTATCATGGACGTTGTTTACAACCATACCGCAGGAACGGCTGACTCCTGCTTCACAAAGACCTTCCCCGAATATTACTATCGTCAGTGGGACGGCAAGCGCAATCTCTATGCGAACGGCTCGGGCTGCGGAAACGAGCTTGCTACCGAGAGGGCAATGGTCAGAAAATATATCATCGACAGCCTTGCATACTGGGCTACCGAGTACAAGATAGACGGCTTCCGCTTCGACCTTATGGGACTTTACGATAAGGAAACTATCAACTTGGCGTATGAAAAGCTCCACGAAATAAACCCGAACGTCATTATGTACGGCGAGGGCTGGACGGGCGCAGATACGCCGCTCCCGTGGGAACAGCGTTGTATGAAGCTCAACGCAAGATTCACCCCGAACGCAGGCTATTTCAGCGATGATTTCCGCGATACCGTAAAGGGCAACAATTTCGAGAACAAGACGAGAGGTTATGTCAACGGCGCATCGGGCAACGAGGAGAATGTCAAGGAAATAATCGCAGGACGAATCCCTCACCCACAGCTCCCGAATATGGAGAAATATTCGTGGACGAGCTCTCCAACGCAGACCGTGAACTATGTCGAAGCGCACGATAACCTCACGCTTTGGGACAAGCTTTACTATACGAACTCGACCGAGAGCATCGAAACAAGAATCAAAATGGACAAGCTCGCCGCAGCAATGGTGTTCCTCTCTCAGGGCATACCGTTCTTCCAGGCAGGTCAGGAATTCCTGCGCTCGAAGCCATTCCCGGGCGGCTCGGTCTTCGACCACAACAGCTACAAATCGCCTGACGCTATCAACAGCTTAAAGTGGAACAGAAAGTCCGAATTCAAGGACGTTGTGAACTATTATAAAGGACTTATCGCGCTCAGAAAGGCGCATAATGCGTTCAGAATGTATGAAAATTCGCAGGTAGCAGAGAATTTGCAGTTCCTCGATAATCTCCCTCAACACGTCGTAGGCTTCCTGCTCAAAGGTGATGAAACGCTCGAAGAGATCGTAGTTTTCTTCAACCCGAACAACTACCCCGTAAAGCTCTATGCATTCGGTGAATACGGCGTATATGCGGACGGAAAATACGCAGGCGCAGAGCCGTGCAGAAAGGTTTCGGGTGATTACGAGGTTGACCCGATAAGCGCTATCGTTCTCGGAAGAGTAAGAGAGAGCAAGCCTGAAAACGAAGAGCAAAGTTAAATGCGTAATGTGTAATTCGTAATGCGTAATTATTTGTGTTCCGCAAATTTGCATCGAATTTTGGTGTAAAAACGGACACAAATATTGTAGGGGACGGGTCACCCGTCCCGCGCCGCAAGGCGTTATAAAATAAACGAACGCCCCTGATTTTATCTGATAAAAAGATAAAATCAGGGGCGTTTTGTTATGTTATAAAACTTACAACAATATGCGCCGAAAATCACTTATGCGATTCGGGACGGGTGACCCGTCCCCTACAGAAAAATTGTTTAAAATCCGATGATTTCAATGGAAAGATATAGAATCCACCTCTACGGAAATAGGTTTCCTGCCTAAGATTTACGAAACTAAAATAATTACGCATTACGCATTACGCATTAACAACAAGGCTCATTATAAGTTCCGTCACAAAAGCTCCTGCGCAGGCAGCAACGGCTACGACTATCAGCGATTTGTTCTTGAATGAGAAGAACAGCGCCGCGCCAAGTCCGACTACGGCGGAGATGATGCTCGATGTCGAGTAGAGTATCGCAGGTATCGTCATTGCGCCGAGGACTGCATACGGCACATAATAGAGCATATTTTGCAGGAATTTCGACTGTATCTTCTTCCTGCAGAGGACGAACGGTATCATTCTTATAAGATATGTAACGAGCGCCATTACAAGGATATATACTAAAATTTTAAGATCAGGCATCGGCTTCTTCCTCCTTCTTAGGGAAGATGAGCGCGCCGAGGACAGACGATGTCAGTGCGCATATAATTATGGAGAAACCGCTCGAAATTCCCGAGAAAACGGGGATATATTTGAAGCAGCAGCTCATTGCCGCGGAAAATGCAACGACCGAGAAAACGCCGACAGATTTTCTTGCAGGCGGAATAAATATTGCAAGGAACATACCGTAGATAGCGATGCCGAGCGCGGATTTGAGCATATCGGGGAGGATATTGCCTGCCGCCGCACCGAGGAATGTTCCCAAGCTCCAGCATATAAACGGTATCAATATCAGACCGTACATATACCGCACGTTTATGTCGCCCTTTTTGCCTGCGGCGACGGCGAAAATCTCATCCGTCATACCGAACGAAGTTCCGAGGCGGTGTCCGACGGTGAAACTGCTGTCAAGCTTCTGCGTGAGCGAAATGCTCATAAGCGCGTATCTCATATTTATGACAAGCTGAGTGAGTATCATTTCGATGAGCGTTCCGCCTGCCGCGATGATGCCAAGACCTGCAAGCTGACCTGCCGAGGTGAGGTTCGTCATTGAAATAAGCAGCGCGGAGAAGATCGAGATGCCCTTTCCTGCCGCTGCGATGCCGAAGCTGAACGAAACGGAAAGATAGCCGAGCCCTATCGGTATCCCGTCGCGCAGACCATCGGTGAATTTATAATCCGAAGTTTTTGTGCTGTCCATTGATTTCTCCCTTTTCTATATATCATATATTGCCGAAATTCTCCCTTTTTTGTTGGCAACCCTATAATTATAGCATTGAAATCTGTTTTTTACAATATACAAAATGACGAAATAACGCAATTTTGCACGAAATATAGATAAAATATATGGTAACTTATACAAAATAATTAAATAACTGCTTGCATTTTATGTGCAGATATGATATAATACAATCACAGAGAAATTTCTCTCCAAGGAGGAGATATTATGAGTAAAAAGATAATCACAATTGGCCGTCAGTTCGGAAGCGGAGGACATCTTATCGGTGAAAAGGTCGCTGAAAAGCTCGGCTATTCATATTATGACAGAAAGCTGCTCGACCTCGCCGCAGAAAAAAGCGGTATGAGCCACAGCGTTGTCAAGGAAGCCGATGAAAAGGCGGCAAATCCTTGGTATTATGCCGCAATGAGCCAGTCAGGCGCAGCAATGGGCATAAACCTCTGCACGAATGACGCTATCTTCAACGCACAGAGCGAGATAATCAAGGATATCGCCAATACAGAGGACGCCGTTATTGTAGGACGCTGCTCGGACTACATACTCCGCAACCATGACTGCGAGCTTCTTTCGGTATTTATCTATGCACCGCTCGAAGCAAGAATAAAGCGTACAATGGAGCGCGATAAGATAAGCGAATCCGAAGCCGCATCAAAGATAAAGCGCCACGATAAACAGCGTAAGCTTTACTATGACTTCTATACCGACAAGAAATGGTCGGCACACGAAAGCTATAACCTCACACTCAACAGCGAAGTGTTCGGTATCGACGGAACAGCGGATATTATCTGTGCCGCACTGAAATCGCTTGAAAAGTAAAAATTATCAGACTTGCGAAGCCAAGCAAAAGTTTCGTCCACCTTTTCAAAGGTGGTGGGTGTCCAGAGGGCGAAGCCCTTGGTCGTCGTCCGCAGACGGCGAAATACCCTAAACTAACAGCGAAAAGCTTGCTGCAAAAGCGTAATCACTAACAAATCTAAAGGCGCAATTCACACCAAAAACAGTAAACCGAATATGAGAAATCACTTTCGGAAATTGTTAAATGTGAATTGCGCTATTCTTTGTATACAAAACAACTGTCCTCGGCGTAAAATGCGCAGAGCGAAGCGATAAGCATTTTACGCCGACATAATATGAGCGGCTGTGAAATTTGAATAGGAAAACAACAATTTGGGGTGTGAAAACGCCCTCGCTTTGCTCGTTGTTTTCACGTTCATATCCCATAGCTGCTCATATTGCGTTAAAGCGAAAATACACTCACTTCGTTCGTATATTTTCGCTTTAAGAATAGTTTATTTGAAGAAAACAGAATAGGCGCAATTCACATTTTAGGTTTGCGAAACTGATTTCTCATATCCGTTTTACCTTTTTGTGTGAATTGCGCCTTTTTAGCTGTCAGTGATTACGCTTTTGCGGCAAAGCTTAGACTGTTAGTTTAGGGTGTTTCGCTTCTGCGGAAGCGACCAAGGGCTTTGCCCTCTGGACACCCACCACCTTTGAGCAAAGGTAAATTCTTACAGAATACGAAGCTTTTGCTTGGCTTCACATCGTCTGACAGATGTTTTTATATCATACCGTAAATTTGCCCATAAGCTCGTTGAGGAGCGAAGCCTGACTTGAAAGCTCTTCTGCGGAGGCTGCACTTTCCTCTGCTGTTGCGGAGTTCGTCTGGACAACGCCCGAGATCTGCTCGATGCTCGTTGAGATATGGTCGATGACTTCGGACTGGCTGTCGCTTGCGTCTGCAATATTGATAACGAGAGCTTCGACCTTTTCGGTGAGTTCGGCAACTTCAAGCATAGACTTTGCGGTTTCGGAGGTGATCTCCGTGCCGTTCTTGACAGCTTCGACGGTCTTTGCGATAAGAGCTTCCGTGCCGCCTGCGGCTTCTGCGGATTTTGAAGCGAGGTTGCGGACTTCATCGGCAACGACAGCGAATCCTTTTCCTGCTTCGCCTGCTCTTGCGGCTTCGACAGCGGCGTTAAGGGCGAGGATATTGGTCTGGAATGCAATATCTTCGATAGTTTTGATGATATTGCTTATCTGCTGTGAAGTTTCGTCGATGTTGCTCATTGCTTCGGTAAGGCGGGTCATATCGCTGTTTGCGGTTTCAACGGAATTTGCAGTGGTTCGTACAAGTTCTCTTGCCTTATCGCAGTTATCGGAGTTGGCTGAGGTCTGCTCGGAGATATCGTGTATTCTCTGAGAGAGAGTTTCAATTTCGGCTGCCTGCTCGGTAGCGCCCTGAGAAAGTGCCTGAGCACCTGCGGAAACCTGATCCGAACCCGAAGATACCTGATCTGCGGCGGTCGTGATCTGGTGCATAGTGGAATTAAAGTTATTTTTGATGAGATTAAGGTTGCTGAGAAGCTGCGAATAATCGCCTATGTAAAGATTGCTGCCGATCTCAGTGTCAACGGTGAGATCGCCGTTTGCCATTTCTTCAACGATCCTGCCTATATCACGGATAATGCTGTTAAGGCTGTTGACAACTGTTTCTGTAGCGTTGGCGAGGAGCAGTGTTTCATCGTCTGTTTTAATTTTCGGTACTTCGGACGAAATATCACCCTTGGCAAGAAGGAGCATTCTGTCCGCACATTTTTTGATCGGGTTGCCGATATTATTTCCGACAATTGCAGCGAATATTCCTGCAGCTACTGCAACAGCAGCGAGAATGATGACACAGAGTATTACCATTGTTCTTGCACTTCTGAGATGTTCGGAAACAGGACCGCATACGCCGATCGACCAGCCTTTTGAATTCGGGATAGGCGCGTAGCCTGCAAAAACTTTTCTGCCGGAAAGCTCAGCCTGGAACGAACCGGTTTCGCCTGAGATCATTTTTCGTGCCAGTTCTCCCGTTGTTCCGCTAACTTCGCTGAGGTTAACATTATTCTTTATATTTTCGGAGTCATTGTCTGCGATAAGAACGCCGTCCTTGGAGAGCATAAACGCTGAACCCTCTTCGCCGTATGTAATTGTACGGACGATATCGTTAAGGAATTCTTCGTCGGGCACAACATAAACGCAGCCGATAGGTGTTCCGCCTGCATTGCCGTCTTTCCAGAGCGGTGCGGCAACAATGATAGTAACTTTTCCTGTTCTTTTTGAGATAAGCGGATCGGAAACGAGATTTTTGCCCTCCATAGCTGCTTTGAAATATTCTCTGTCGGAATAATCGTTTCCGTCAATGCCCATACCGTTCGAGTCTATGTAATTGCAGCGCTGAAGACCATACTGTTCGGCTCTTTTATTGAGGATATCGTTCTTCTGCGCTTCGGTCGAATTCGGGTCGCATAAAATTTCGTTTACGCCGAGCTCGGTAGCAAGGTTTGAATAAGCTATTACTTCCCACGAGGCTCTTTCGGCTGCAACTTCCGAAACTTCAAGCACTGCTTGTGTGGCATTTTTCTCTGAAAGAGCGTATATTGAAACGGCAGCTGCAACAGTAAGTATGAGCATACCAAGTCCCGATATCAGGATAGTGAAAACTGTGATCTTCTTCTTTAATGGTACCATTCTTTTTGCCATGATTTTTGTTCCTCCGCAAAAAATTTCATACTTATAAATATTATATACCTTTGCATTTTTTAGTCAAGGGGTTGAAGAGTTATATATGAAAATTTCGTTAAAATAAAAAACAAATCGATATAACATTTGTCCAAAATGTCAAATTTTTGTTAACATATATAT
>CALANW010000065.1 GCA_937926145.1 uncultured Ruminococcus sp.
TGAAAAGACTGCTTATAGAAGAAATCGAAAAGCTGGACAGAAATTTTCTTACGCCTGCCGAAGCGGCTGCGGCTATGGAAATTTCACTTTCGACATTTTACCGAAACCGTGAAAAGATGAATCTTCCGACGGTGAGGTCGGGACGGAAGATACATATTCCCAAAGACGCATTCCTTGAATTTCTGCGTTACGGAAAGACGGGAGACGGGCAGAAGTGAATTTTACCCAAATTGCAAAAGACAGCATCACAACAGTTTGCTATGAAGAAGTTCGTGAGTGGGACGAAAGAACGGAAGCAAGAAGTTATTTCCTTGAAGCGATGATGAATTCCGACGGTGCGGAACGTGAGAGATACTCGAATGTGTATTTGAAGATCATTCGGGGACTTGATTACTGTACGGACTCTGATTCTGACTGAATTTCTTTCAATGCACTTTGTTTCCTCGGCAGAAACCGATGAAAAAACACCTTTTTTCGGTGCTGTCGGGGGACGAGATTGTGATGCGGAGCAATAATGGGGCAGATACCCGCAAGCGTAGAAAAACTGTAGGATTTAGTTCTATTGTGCACCCAATATCCCTAAATCCTATCAATAAAAAATAATTCAGTTTTTAAAGCTAATCGAATTGCCTTTATCAGATGTGTTTCCAACGAATCTGTAATAAATATCCACCTTAACAACAGCCTTTCCGTCAACAAATTCTTTTTGATGAACATAAATCTTTTCAATCAATGTGTGAATCAGTTCGTAATCAAGGCTTTGAATATCAACATAGTTCCTTACAAGTCCTGCAAAATCCTTTGCTCCCTGAAGCTTTTCAGCATTTGCCACAACAGCGTCAGATAGCTCTTTCACCTTTTTTGAAAGCTCGGAATGTTCCTTTTCCATATTGTCTGAAAGGGATCTGTATGTATCTTCGGCAATCACTCCGAACACCTTGTCCTCATAAAGCTTCTGTATCAAAAATTCAAGCTCAGAGATACGCTTGCGGGATTTTTCAATTTCTTTTGTGAACGATGCAGAATCATTATTCTGAGCATTTTCGGCGGCATTGGTAAGCATTTCGATATATTTTTCCGAATCCTCCGCAGCCAACGAAGCATGACGCCGTATATCATCAAGCACAACAGCGTAAAGCTGCTCAAACTGAATGTTGTGTCCCGAGCAGGCTGACAAACCGTGACGTATAGCTGTCTGACATCTGTATGTCCCGATAGATTTTCTTCTATTTTTCGTAGAAGCAAACCCATGTCTTTTCCCGCAGTCAGGACAATAAACAAGTCCTATGAAAATATTATCGGCATTTGAAGTTATGGAATCACGCTTAACGGATACACGCTGCTGAACAGTCTGAAAATCCTCCTCGCTGACAAGAGCCTCGTGTGTATTTTCTGTGATTACCCAATCATCAGAATCATGCTTAATGATACGCTTATCCTTGAATGATTTGACACCGTATCTCAGGCATACAATTTTCCCTGTGTAAACGGGATTGGTCAGTATATGATAAACGCTGCCCGTATCCCAGTCATAAGGATATTTCACAGAAGATCCGCTTCCTATCTCATCGGAATGATTATATGAATGCGGCGTAAGCACCTGCATTTTTCTGAGCTGTGTTGCTATCATATGACAGCTTTTGCCTTCAAGTGCAAGGCGGAACATCAGCCTGACATTATCGGCACATTTATTTGGTATCAGCTTATTGGATTTCAGTTCAACCCTGCTGTAACCATAAGGAGCAGGACCGAGAATGTATCCGCCGTTAGCCGCCATTGTTCTGAATGCCGACTTGACCTTTTTGCTTATATCCCTGGCATACCATTCATTGACAATATTTTTGAACGGAGCAAAATCATTGTCACCAAGCTCAGAATCAACATTATCATTAACTGCAATGAAACGGACGTCCTTCTGCGGAAAATATATCTCGGTGTAATATCCTGTTTTAAGGTATTCACGTCCAAGACGTGATAAATCCTTGACAATCACAGCCCCGATTTTTCCGTCCTCGATAAGAGAAATCATTCTCTGAAAATCGGGACGGTCAAAATTTGTTCCGCTGTAACCGTCATCAACAAAGAATTCCGTGTTGATAAATCCGTTGTCATTTGCGTACCGAGAAAGCATAGTTTTCTGATTCTGAATGCTCATACTATCGCCGCCCAATTCATCATCACGGCTGAGTCTGCAATAGAGAGCTGTAATTTTATTCTGCTGTTTTAATTTCATAAAATCCTACCTTTCCAAACAGCAGATTATGACTATATTCATTATACATCATAAAATGCTGAAAATCAATAGATTTACGAAAACGTTTTCGTAGAATGTTTGCGGTTGAGTTTTGTCAATATTTGTGGTATAATTAATAAAAGAGCCTGAATGAAAGGAGCTGCCGATGAACAGAGTTGATTTCAGTACGGTAATAAATATCATAATCGAGAACTGCCGTGAAAATATGTACACCACCCGAAACAGGGAAAGACCATACTCTCAGAATGACCTTGTAACAGATATTTTCATCGACCATTACGAAGAAAGCTCCGAAACAATCTACTCCAATTCAGCCATAAGCCGTTGGATAAAAGGCAATCGTCCCATTCCTGCGGTAATAGTAAATTTCTATCGTGAAAACGGCTCGGAAATTATCGGAGACAGCTTTCAGGAAAACTGCTTTGAAATAGTCTTTGACATAAACAAGCTGTACGAGGATTTGCTGTCACTTGTGAGAAATGATTATTCACTCTCCGAAAATTTGAAGAAAGAGATATTGCCCGAAGAAGAATTATCCGATGTTCGTAAAATATGCGAATTTATCGGAAAAGTCATTTTTACTGCCATAGACCGCCCATTTGTTCCCTCGGATAAAACAATGCTCCCAACCTCTGCAATAACAGTATCGGAAAGAGTATTCGGTGCAGAAGCCCCATCTCCTTGCAGATATTTCTGCGGACGGGATAACGAATTGAACGATTTACATACCGCCGTTACCGAACACAGTAAGGTGTTTATTCACGGCTTTGCAGGCATAGGTAAAAGTGAGCTTGCAAAGGCTTATGCCAAAAAGCACAAAAGCGAATACCGTAACATTCTGTATTTTAATTACAGCAGCAGTCTGGAAGATATGATAACCGATATTGACTTCATCGGTGACAGCGATACGGATACCGACCAGATCCGCTATACAAAGCATCTGCGATTTTTGAAAAGTCTGCGTTCCGATTCGCTCATAATTATTGATAATTTCAATGTATCGGGTGCGGGTGACAGCTTACTCGGTACGCTTATGAAATTTCCCTGCAATGTCATTTTCACTACCCGAAGCAATATTGATGCCGGACACATTTTCAAGCTTGATGTTATCGAAAACACCGATGTTCTCTATGATTTTGCAAGCAAATACTATTCCCATTCCGAAGAAGATAAAGAGAAAATTTATGCGTTAATTGAAACTGTTCATCATCATACACTATCCGTTGAAATGACAGCAAAGCTCCTTGAAAAAGGTATGCATACTGCCGATGAAATTCTCACGCATCTGCAAAACAACAGCGTAAATCCCGAATCGAGTGACAAGATAAAAGTAACCAAGGACGGAGAAAATTTAAGAGCTACATATCACAACCATATCCGCTCGCTTTTCTCTCTGTATCTGCTTGACGAGGATTATCAGACAATAATGCGTAGTATGGTATTGGCTGAAAATGTTCGTATCAGATACCTTGCAAAGCTGCTTGATCTGAACGATACCAACGGAATTAACGAGCTGTGCGACCTCGGATTTATCGAGAATAATCAAGCGGATATTATATCGCTTCACCCTATGATAAGAGATGTTGCTGTGCTTGATTTGAAACCGTCATTTACAAACTGCGGTGCATTTTTCAAAAGCATTAAACAGAAAATTCTTGTTATCGGAAATGAACTTCCCGATTCAAAGGCTGTAATTTCGATAATTGAAAATACAATAAAGTATGTTGAAAAAAACAACACATCAAATTACCTTACATTCCTTGAAGATGCCTTTACTTTTCTTGATAATTACAAGAAACTTGACCTTATGGAAATAATCATTTCCGAAAGTGAAAATATTCTTGATGATAAAGATACGGGAACTGCAAGCGACAGAGCACTTTTGTATAACAATAAAGCAATGCTTCTCAGAAACAGAAACGAGAAAATTCCTCACGCTGTCAGCCTGATGAACAAGGCATTGTCACTTTGCAATCAAAATGAAAATCCTGTTTTGTACGCAAACATAAATATGAACCTTGGTCTGCTTTACATTGATGAAAATGATATTGAGCGTGGACTTGAATTTATGGATAAGGCATTTCTTTTTATCAAACTGTGCCGTGAGTACAACGATGATTTCATCACCATTGCAAGAAACTATGCCGCTATTCTTGCAGATAATTCGCTGAATAAAAAAGCTCTGGAGGTACTGACCGAATGTGAATTTGCATCGGAGGGCTGCGTTTCCGTAAACCACGCCCGACTTATTTATGACATCGGTGCAATGTATGCCCGAATGAATAAAATTTCTGCGGCGGTTAAGAAATACAATGCAGCTTTTTCGGAGCTTTCAGAACTCGGCTGCTATGATGAACTTTCCGTAAGAAAAATTGCCGCCGCAGAAATTATGAGAAAATTTGGCTATGAGTACCCAAAGGAATGGGAAACGGGTTATCTTGAATAATAGCTGTTTCGTCTGCGGTTTTCTATTGCTTGCTTTTCGGCAGTACGTTGTATTTCAAGCTTACGCTGACGTTCGGCTTCAAGATATGCAAGCTCCGCATTTCTTTGCAAGGTCAGCTCGGATTCCCGTATGAACGTTCCGTCCTCCTGCGGCTCAAAGCCTTGATGATACATTTCAATCTGCTTTTTCAAATGCTCCTGCTTGCGGATTCGGTCATAGTCGGTTTCCAACACCTTTTCCAAATCCGATAAATAGGTTTGCGCCCGATAATACTCAGCATTTGCTTTTCTAAGCTCGGCTGATACGCTGTTCATCTCGGAAATATCGGAGTTCAAAGCATTTTTCAGCTTTTCAAGCCAGTTATCCGAATGTGTATCATAAATCATAATTCCGCCATTCAGAAGCTTTTTGTACAACTCCTCAAACCGCTTTTGCTGCTGCTCATTTTTATTCGGTGTAATCTTCAAACGGGCATATTCATCACCGTATGTATTCAGCAAATCAAGCAACTTCTTTTCCTTTTCAAGCAGCATATACCGCTTGAGTATTTTATCGTTTTTCTGCTCAAGCTTTTTGACAACAGCTTTCATATCATCAACCGAATGAATATGATTTTCGTGAACATAGCAAAGCAAATCCGCCGTCCTTTTTACTTGAAAATATGAAATGCGTTCATTGCTTTGCGAACGGTAAACGTCACGCTGATTTTCACGAATAGTAACCGCAAGTTCAACCTGCATACCGAGATATGCACTTATCTTTCTGCCTATAAATTCATTCTGCTTGTTTTCAATCCGAATCTGAAGCATTTCCATAGAATATCCATAACCGAGCTTTGAGATACAGCACCCATACTTCACACCCTGCGGCTTTGCGATAAGCCGCTTTTCGTTTGTGAAGATATATCCTCGCTCTTTCATTTTGAGAATAAGCGAATCAATATCGGTAACAGCTTCATCAATAATCAATCGGTCAATAATATCTGCCATTTTTGTTTTCAGGGAACTGCCGTTTCGCTTTGCAAACCACTCCGCATAAGTGAGTGATTTATTTCGCTTTGGATTTTCAATGATGCTCAGACCGTGTTCAAGGCAAATCTTATCTGAAACATCCCTTGCAAGCTGATATGTTTGCTTTGTTGCAAACCACCTGTTGCCATAAACATCAAAGGGACACACCGCAATGTGATTATGGCAATGCCCCGTATTTGTGTGGGTGGAAATTATCACAGGACGATTTTCACCGAACATAGCCTTTGCCCATTCCACTCCAATTTGATGAGCAGTTTCCGCAGAAACAGACTCATCAAAGGACTGGATATATGAGTGAATACGGATATGATTATTTTTGCTTTTACGGTAATTATCAAACTTATCATCGGAAAACATTTCATAAAGCTCTTTGAAATCCTCACAGACAGCTTCAAAATCATTAGTGCAGCAGATAGCCGTGCTGAACTTCATTTCTTCATTCTTTCCCGGATCAAGTATGTATTTCAGATGTGCCCTCGGCGTAACGTGAATGGCTCTGTGTTTGATGTATGCCATATCACAATTCCCGACAGCTCAGCGGAGAAACAATGCTGTGAAACTCCTCGGAAAGCGTTCCGACCTCTTTGCGAAGATTATCAATATCTGCCTTAAAAACGCTTTTTTCGGAATTTACCACCATAGCAATCTGATTGATGTTCGTTCCGATTGAACGCATAAGCTGATTGAAGCGGTAAATGTTTTCTGTGTTATACAGAATAACTTTTCCTTTAAGAGCAAGTGTGCGGATAAATTTGCTGATATTCATATCTGCTGTTTTCGCACGATTTTTTATAGCTAAATATTCATCGGGCGATACCCGTATTTTTATTGACATATCTCTGTTCATATATGCTCCTTTCCGTAACAGATTTTGTTCTCACAAAATCAATGCTTGCTGTAAAATTAGCGATACTAAACGCCATTAGAATTATGGAGAAGAAATCGCCGCAAAAGCTTTGATATATGTGGTTTTGCGGCGAGAGATTCCCATAATTCAATGGTCGTTTAGTATTATTCTCTGTGGCTGAATGTACTTGCTTTTCTCTCAATGCTAATATTTTTCCACCACAGAGAATGTGCTTTTCTATTTTGTTGAATTACGAATTTTTCCTAAAAAGCTTGGGAACGGAATCAAGCTGTGATTTAAGAGTGCTGTTTTCCTCGGTCAGATTTGAAATATTCCTCTCAAGCTGTTCATTATGCTTTTTAAACTCCGAAAGCAGATTGCTTTTATCCGATAAATCCGCTGTAAGCTCTGTGATTTTTACGGTCAACTTTTGGCTTTCGGCAGTAATATCAACTATTCTGTCCTTTGCCTGTTTTAAATTAAATTCGGCAACATCAAGCTTTCCTTTAAGCTCATCATTTTCAAGGGCAATGGCTTCACATTCTTGGACAGCCTGTAAAATTTTCACTTTTATCGGAAGAAGAAAATCCGCCGCATAATCATCAAGGTCAATGCTTTCGCCTTTAATCTTGGTTATGTGTCCTGCAAGCTCCTTGTTTTTATGGTGAGCGATTTTCTTGTAAACCGTCTGATATTTCAGTCCGTTTGCTTTGCAGAATTCTTTTACAGTCATAACATCAACCTCCGATAAAATCCATATCAATATCATCATCAGCAGGATTTGACTCAACAACAGGCTCTGCTGACTTTTCTTTCTTAATGTGAATACTCGATACCAAAGCTGCGAACAGCTTCGGTATCTCGGTTTCAAGGGTGGACTTGATAACAGAAACAATATCATTGCTCTTGTTTGCTTCGGACACAGTGCCGTGAATATGCTCATACAAAATCGTCTTGATTGCAGAATTTACCGTGTGATACTTTTTTCTGTCAATGTTGGCAAGGAAGTCTGCAATTTCTTTGTCATTTGTCTTTTCAAGGCAAAGTCTGAGAGTAATTCTTTTCATCTGCTTCATTATTCAGACCTCTTTTCCATAGCTTTAAGCGACCTGAGAGCAAATTTCTGATAACCCTTTGCGGCTGCACAAATATCATCGATGAAAACTGTTTTTTCGGAATTATATTTCCCGAAACGTCTGATAAGACAACCTCCGCCGCCCACAATGTAGAGCTTCATAAAATCCGAATCATACTCACATCTGGAAAGTGAATCAAAGATTTTTCTGCAATATTTTTCCGCTTCTTCACGAAAAATTTTTTGGTAATCTTCGGGAGCATCTGTATTTCCTGTTTTGATGAAATGCTCAACAATTTCTGAATCAATCTTTTTGCCGAAACGAGCCATAACAGCTTTCTGTACAGCCATCATATACTGATTAACTCCCAGCTTTTCGGTAACGCATTTTTCTTCGATAACCTTTTTATTGTTTATCTGCAAAATATTTGCCGTGCCGTTGCCGATGTCGATAACGAAATTAACGTCTGTCATATTGTGAAGATGCTCCGTTACCTCCGCATATCCCTGGGGATAGACAAAGCAGCTGACAATATTCAAATCATAATGTTTGTTATTGTATTCGCAGTCGATACGCGGCTCTTTCATAAAATACGCTCTTGTACTTTCACGTTGAGCTGTAAGCATTGCAGTAGGGCAGCCGACTGCAAGATAAATATTCCCCTCGTAATATCCGCAGGAGTTACACTCATCGCAAATTGCCGCAATAGTCAGCAGGCGGAATTCTTCGTCAACTGTTTTGTCGGGAATGAATTCTTTGTGACCTTCGCCAATGCGGTAATACATATCTCCGATGTGAAGAATTTTCCCCTCAAATGCTGGCTTGGTTTTGTATGCGGCAATGCCTGTGGGAAAATGGTGAAGTGAATTTTTGATATTCCCGTAGCCTGTATCAACGGGAACAATGATAGAATTGTTGTATGGAATCACGCTGTTTTCTCCTCTCTCATAAGCTCGGCAGCCTTTGATTTCAGCAGTTTGATAAGCAAATCTTCTGCCGTATTGGCTGCGTTTTTGTCGGTAAAGGAATTTACCGTAAATGTTGTTTTGCCGATAGTAAGGCTGTGCTCAGTACCATAGGGCATGTAGGTTCTCTCGTTCATTTTGCACCTCCGGTGTTCGTCTAAATTTTTCTGTAAGAGTCACATCCGGCCGGAAATGAACATCTTTGGGATAGGTGACATCATATTCTTCCGAAATGACATCGCTTATCCTGATTTCAATTCTATCACAAAGAAAAATTCTTCGTTTGACGTCCTTTTGACACGGTTTTGACGTCTTGAGGTGTCATTTTTGGGATTTTGACGTCAGTGCTTGTTTTTTACAGATGCCATATCTCACGATAATGCCGTCATTACATAAAAAAAGCGAAGCTCCAAAGGCTGTTATTGCCTTCAGAGCTTCGCTTTTCTTTGTTATTCTGTTCAAATGGCTTGGTTGTGTGGGTTTCAGCTTGGGGAGAATATTTTTCAACCCGATAGAAAAGGTGGGGTGTTCAACTTGGGAGAATAAGGCTATCTTTTAGCAAGCATTGATTTTGTGGGGACAAAATGGAAACGACTGACGTATAGTTAAATTCGTTTTCCCCTGTGAACGGTTGTTTAAGCAAGTTGAATGGTATTGCATTTGCTTACAAATTATGTTACACTTAACATAATAAATATTGTATTGAGGTGGAACTGTGTTATATAGAATAGCAATTTGCGATGATGAGTTAAGTCAAATAACAATAGTAGAAGATTACCTTACACGTTTTTCCATAAAAACCGATACAGAATTCCATATAGAAAGGTTTTCGAGCGGAAACGAACTTTTAAAAAAGTATTATAATGAAAAATCTCCCTTCGATTTAGTATTCATGGATATGGAAATGCCCGGCAGAAACGGAATTGAAACAGCCGAAGAAATCCGTAAAATTCCGGACAGAAATGTTATAATTGCTTTTATAACAAGCTACCCCGAATATATGCAGGACAGCTTTGATGTTCAGGCTTCGCAATATTTGACTAAGCCTATTTCTTATGAGCTGTTTGAACAAAAGCTTGAGAAAATGCTTGCTTATATCGGAGAATTGGAAACTAATATCACCGTTATCTCTCAAAAAAATGGGGAGATAATACTTCATCTTGACGACATTGTATGCATAGAATCCGAAAAGCGAACAGGAGTTGTTATTACAACCAATAAAGATGAAATGATAATCAAAGGTAAACTTGCGGATTTTGAAAAGGAGCTGGCAGATAAATATTTTATTAGTATTCATCGCACCTGCCTTGCCAATATGAAATATATCAGAAAGTTTAACGCAGATTCTTTAGAATTTTCAACAGGAAAAACCGTATCTGTAAGCAGACGAAGATTATCGGAAATAAAAGAGGCTTTTTCAAAATATATGGTAATGAGGTATAAAAGATAATGAGTGATACGGTTCAGACAATATTTGCAGTTCTTGGAACTGCTTTTGATATGTTTACGACAATACTGTTTTACAAAACGTGCTTAGGCAGTAAAAATATCAAAGTAAACAAAATTGTATTTTTTACTATTTTTATCTTTTCATACATATTAGGGCTTGCTTTGAGTCAATTTGGCTATGCACCTGCATTTTATGTTTTTAAGTCATTTATTATTATGTTTGGACTAACATTATTGTACAATTCAAAATGGACAACAAGACTTTTTACGGCATTATCATACTTAGCATTCGGTATGATTTCTGAACTAATAAGCTATGGCATAATTATTGCAACTGTCAAAAATTCCGATATACAGTCAATGCAGAATTACAGTCTGATGCTGTCTGTCATATTTAACTTTATTATAACATTAACTGTAACGCTTATTTTAAAAAAAACCACTCAGATTATAAAATCCAAGGATTATATTGGCTTTATAATTACGCCTTTGATAAGCATAGCTACATTAATTAGTATATCTATTGAAACAGATGCAAGTGAACCTGATGCGGAAATTGGAATATGTTTTGCAGCGACAGGGTTAATGATAATAAATCTTATTGTATATTATCTGCTTGAAAATATAGTAGAAGCCACAGAAATTCGTGAAAAGCAAAGCCGTATGGAGCAGCAGTTTTCTTTTCAGGAACAAAAATATGAGCAGGCGTCTCAATCGTTCAGAAGCATAAGCAGCGTTATCCATGATACCAATAAACATCTTATTTACCTTAACGAATGTATTGAGCGACAGGATTTTGACGAAGCCAAGCAATATATCAGAACTGCAATCAAGCATATTGACAAATCCTATAAACGTATCAACACAGGATTTCTGCCGATAGATGCAATCGTCAGCAACGCTTTGAATATTGCTGGGGCTAACAACATTACATTTAAAAGTGATATAAAGATTGAGAAAGAACGAATCAATATTGAAAGATATGATTTATGCGTTGCATTGGGAAATCTTCTTGATAATGCTGTTGAGGCTTGCAGAAAGGTTCCCAATCCGGACGACAGAAGTATTACCGTATCAATTGTAACAGCCGACGGATCATTAGTTATAAATATTGAAAACTCAGCTTTGAGAATGACAAGTCCGGATTTTAAAACAGACAAGAATAATAAACTTCTTCACGGATATGGTATCAGCAATGTAAAAGCAATCTCAGAAAAATACGGTGGAGTATTTACGATTGAAAGACATGAATCCTCATGCGAAGCTACACTTATTTTTCCAATTTTATGACCGTTCGTCACTCTAAAACGACCGTTCAGCCCCCAAAAAATTTAATATGGTAAAAATATGCTATCCTTAATAATATATTGGGGGTGGCATTTTTGTTTGATAAAATGAGTACATTTATCACTGACACTTTGATAGAAGGAGGTGTGATAAAAAGTGAAGAACGTAATTTGTATGTTTATTGTTTTGGCACGATCGTTGAAATGTTGGCTAATATTATAACCACCATACTTATCGGCATACTGCTGGGCAGATTGCCAGCAACTTTGATTTTTCTGCTTGTATTTATTCCTTTGCGAAGCACAGCAGGAGGTTACCACTGTGAAACTTCGGGAAAATGCTTTATTCTTTCAATGTCGGTTTACTTATCAATCATTTTAACCTACAAGCTTTCTTCAATTATTCCTACACGCACGTGCGTTTTATTTTGTGTAATTGATTTTGCATTGATCCTGATTTTATCGCCTGTTGCAAGTCCAAATAAACCGTTAAGCTTAATGGAAAGAAAAAAGAACCGCTGTATTTCAATTGTTTTTAGTTTATTTTGTATTGTAGCAACATTTATTATGATGAATTATAAAATAATATATGCTTTTGTTGTTATTGAGAGCATTACAGCAGCGGTTATTTCACTGGCAGCAGGCTTTTTTAAGTACCGGAAATCGACAAAAACTACCACTCAGTCCTCTAAAACAACCATTCACAGAAATTTTGACGCAGAACGATTATAGTATGTTAATATATAAATAAAGTAAAAGAAAGGTGGTAAATACCATGAAAAAAATTAAAGAATTTATAATTAAGTATGGCAGTTTTCTTGCAGCCTACGCATTTGTTGTCAATACATTGGCAATTGGAAAAAATTGCAGATTTTTCTTCTGCCAACCCGAAGTTCCCAAGGAGCTTATGGAATATAAAAATAACGAATGAATTACCATTAGCAGGGATAAAACTACCATTTACCTTAGTTTTGACACAAAATATATAATTAGTGGTATGATATTATCAAATGAAGTAAAGGAGCAATCATTCATGGAAATTCAAACAAATCAACTGTACGAAATGAAAAATGTCATTTCATACAGAGCCAAAATGACACAGCAGGAAGTAAATGATGTTATGAATCGTATGGGAGCATTTATTCAGGAGAAGGGACTTAACAAAAGCGGGTGTGTTACAACTACTACATTTGCTGTTGAAAGCATTGGCGGTACACAGCTTATGGATATTGAAATTCTGTGTCCCGTGGATAAAGCTTGCGATGTACCGCATGGATTTACATTCAAGACTGAGTTCAGACTTTCAAATGCGGCGAAAATTACGCATAACGGCAATCCTGCCAATATGCAGGAAAGTGTAAACAAGCTGATTGATTACCTTAATCAGAATAAGCTTACACCGGTGACCTCACTTTATAACGTTACGGTAAACGAGCCCAAAACGCCTCAGGATATTGACAATATGGTCGTTGATATGTACATAGGTGTTACGGATAATATTTTGTGAGAAAGGGGTATCGCTATGGTAGAATATGATTTAACTGCAGAACCCACAGTGGAAATATCGGTTGAAACCAAAAAGAAGATCCATGTCCCAAGCCTTGTGCTTATGATAATCGGAGCACTGTTTGCACTGGTATTGCCGATCGTTACATATCCGTGCAGTATTATCAGCCTTGTGATGAGCATAACAAAAAGAAATACTCACAAAACGACCTATGCTATCGTGATAAATATAATTGCGCTGGTTATTGCACTTGCTAATTCGGTTTTGGGTGTTATGCTCAATTTGGGAATTATCACTCTTTGATTATCACATAAGCTAAAATTCAGAGCGATCGGCTGGATTTTTGCTGATGTTGATGATATAAATACAATTTTTAAAAATTCAGGAGGTACATATTTATGGAACTTACTATGACAAACAGTTTCGGCTTTTGCGAGCTGAACGAGCAGGAAATGATGGAAGTTAATGGTGGGGCAATAACAACAGAGCCTTGCAAATTTATTGTTTCGAGTGTAGTTGGTTTGGCAGTTGGGAAAGGAATTGAAAAAGTTGGCGCAAAGATCGGGGGTACGGTAGGTTCTTTTATTGGAGGACCTGTTGGTACTTTAGCAGGAACTCTTATAGGAGCTGGTATAGGTTATATTGTTGCAGAAGCAATTATAGAATAAGGAGCACATATGAAAAAAAATGTTTGTGAATTAGATTATTTATCTCAATTTAAAGAATTATCAGAGGTAGATACAAATACTGTTGATGGTGGATTAGTTGCAGGTGCTTTATTAGGTGCAGCAAATGGTTGGGGTGCTGGATTAATGTGTGCATTTGTTGCAAGTTGGACAACACCTGACTGGACATGGACAGACACCAAAAATTGTATGATTACCGGTGCAGTTACGGGTGCTTATATTGGTGCGTTTATTCCGGTATAGTAAATTGACATCCTATGTAAATAACAATTTACATAGGATGTCTTATGGCGGAGATTATTATATGAAAAAGTATATTAAATTTTTATTTCAAACAATACTTTTTATGCTAAGTTGTTTTGGCGTTCTTTGGATTTTGAATGTCCTACTATTAGGCATTGAAATAGAAACCACAAAAACTTTAACAAAAATAATTTTAATTGGTGGATTATGTGGTTATATTAATGGGTGCATAAATATTTATAAAGGAAAGTGGTAATTGAAAAAATGAAACTCTACTGCATAAAACAACACGACATAACCGACTGCGGAGCAGCGTGCTTAGCAACAGTAAGCAAACAGTACGGTTTGAAAATGCCTATCTCGAAAATCAGAGAGGTTGCAGGTACAGACAAACAGGGCACAAACGCCGCAGGAATGATAAAAGCCGCCGAAAAGCTTGGCTTCACCGCCAAAGCCGTAAAGGGTGATCAGAACGCTTTTTTCAGCGAGTTTCCCCTGCCCGCAATCGCTCATGTGGTTGTGGACGGGGCGCTTCTGCATTATGTGGTAATACATAAAATCACGCAGAAACAGGTTGTTGTTGCAGATCCCGCAAAGGGAATTGTTAAATACACTCCCGAGGAGTTTTTCAAGCAGTGGACGGGAATTCTCATTCTTCTTGTACCATCGGAACGGTTTGAAAAGGGCGATGAAACGGAAAGTACGCTTTCACGCTTTTTCAAACTGCTCCTGCCCCAGAAAAAACTGCTGTTTGATATATTCCTTGCATCACTTGTTTACACAATTCTCGGTGTGGGTGCTTCCTTCTATTTCAAGGTAATGATGGATGATATTGTTCCCAACGGACTTGAAAAAACGCTTCATGTTGTTTCGGTAGGTGTAATTCTTCTTTATCTTTTTCAAACGCTTCTCGGTGCATTCCGTTCTCATATGATGCTGTATCTAAGTCAGCGTCTTGATATTTCACTTATTCTCGGATATTACCGTCACGTTTTAAAGCTGCCGATGAACTTTTTCGGCAGCAGAAAGGTGGGCGAAATCGTATCACGCTTTACTGACGCTTCAAAGGTTCGTGATGCAATTTCGGGTGCGACTCTTACAATTATGATAGATACGCTTATGGCAATAATCGGTGGTGTTATTCTGTATATGCAGAACTCGTCTATGTTTGGCATTGCATTTATCATTGTTATGCTTTACGCAGTGATCGTCTTTGCATTCAACAAGCCGCTGAAAAACATCAACCGCAAGGTTATGGAGGATAACTCACAGCTTACGTCTTATCTTGTGGAATCCCTTAACGGTATCGAAACAGTAAAGTCCTACAACGCCGAAAGAAGTGCAGGTATTGAAACAGAAAAGAAGTTTGTGCGTTTTATGCGGAGCATTTTCAAGAATGGCTGGATAAATAATTTGTCGGGATCTCTCAGCGGCTTTCTCTCTATGGCAGGCGGTGCGGCAATCCTTTGGCTTGGCGCATACAAGGTCATAAAGTGCGAGATAACGCTCGGCGAGCTTATCACATTCAATGCTCTGCTTGGATATTTTCTTACTCCCGTAAAAAATCTTATCAATCTCCAGCCTATGATGCAGACCGCCATTGTTGCGGCTGAACGTCTCGGCGAAATTCTCAATATGGACTCAGAGAATACAGATGTGCAGAAAATCGTTCCTAAAACTCTTAAGGGTGACATTCAGATTCAGAATATCGACTTCCGATACGGTACAAGGCAGCTTGTTCTGAACGGGATAAATCTTAATATTAAACAAGGCGAGAAAATCGCACTTGTGGGTGAAAGCGGTTCGGGCAAAACAACTCTTGTAAAGCTGCTGATGAATTTCTATCAGGCAGAAAATGGTGAAATTATCCTTAATAACTATAACCTCAAGGATATTGACCTTGAAACACTCAGAGATAAAATCGCATATATTTCGCAGGAAACCTTTTTGTTTTCGGGAACTATCCTTGAAAATCTCACCCTTGGAATGGATAATCCCGATATGGAGAAGGTTATCCGTGTTACAAAAATGACAAGGTGCTTTGACTTTATCAATGAGCTGCCAATGAGATTTGAAACAATGCTCGGAGAGAACGGTACTGATCTTTCGGGCGGTCAGCGGCAAAGACTTGCAATTGCAAGAGCACTGCTCAAAAAGCCTGATATTCTCATTATGGACGAAGCAACAAGCAATCTTGACAGCATTACCGAACGGGCAATTGAAAACACGATAAACGAAACTACGGACGGAATTACAACTATAATCATTGCTCACCGTTTAAGCACAATAATGAAGTGTGACAAGATCTATGTAATGGATAAGGGGCAGATCATCGAAAGCGGAGATCATTTTGAGCTTATGGATAAGCGTGGGTTTTACTATGAGCTTTGGAAAGAGCAGCTTCCGCAGAATAATGAACCGAATATTTCTTCAAACTCAGTTCTTCTGACGGTTGTTTAAAGTCAAATCTCTGCAAAATTAAAAAGCAAGGTGCACATTGCTGTTGATTTTTTGCAGATTTGAATATATAATTTAAATTGAAAGGATTTGAAAACTATGGAAAAAGCATTGTCTATGGAAGCTTTTACGGAGCTTGATGAATGCGAGGTTATGGAGACGGAGGGAGGTAATCCATTTGTTGTAGGATTACTTCTTGTTGGTGCTTTAGGTGTTGGATTATATGCTTTGGGAAGCGCTGTAAATGATACTCGGCGCCAAACTGCTCAGATTGATGCAAACCGTACAAGACAACCACAAACGGTAACATTGCTTGGTTATAACGGTCCTACCTACACAGCATATCCTGAGCCGGATTATGTAGATCCTTATAATCCTAATAATTGGTAATTCAAACATAGCTGCCCTTATTTACTGAAAAAATAACAGCACACATTTGCTGAAAAGTCATCGGCAAATGTGTGCTCATAAACCGGAGCATATTATGAATATAACAAATGAAAAAAATATTCAAATACGTATTTATAGATTCACGGCAATTATCATTATTATAATGTTGTTATTGTTGCTTAATACGTATAAGTTTAGAATTGTAAAGAATTATAACGAAAGCAACTTTTCTCCTGAAATTAAAGAAATAAATCTGTCTGCTGAGGATAAGCTTAAAGAGTTTGATTTCATATACGAGATACTTACCGTAAATATGCCGTCCATAACATTGTTCAATGAAAAGTACGGTATAAATTTTATAGAAAATTACGATAATTATCGAAGCTATGTTTCAAATACAAAAGATGATTTTGATTATTACTGTACTCTTGTGGGTATTTTCTCAGATATTCCAAGCGCACATACTGATATGCTTTATCCCGATTATGAAGCGTACAAAAATTATTATGGCTACAACTATGATAGATTTCTTGCAGCTTTGAATATGAAAAATTATACTGATTATTGGTATAAACTTATTGAAGATAAAAGCAAAGAATACTATAATAAAAATTATTTTATTTTCAACTACTACAGCGGTGACGGAAAGTATTTCTTCAACCCTGATATGGGAATTGCTCTTGAAACGGATGAGTATTTTAACTCCTATGTAACTGCAATTGATGGTATTCCTGTTGACGAATATATAAAAGAAAATATAATGTATTCAGAAATCAGTTACGATAATTCAAACAATAAGGCATTCCGTTCGGAAATAATGTTCAACAGCGTTTCGGATTACGGAAGAAAAGTAACAGTGTCAATATGTCTTGCTGACGGAGAAGTTATGGAAAAAGAACTTTACATGAGCTGTACTGATGATCTGATTATCTATCATGGCTGCATCTTTGATAAGCGTTATACAAAAGATGTATCAGAGCAGAATGGAGCAACCGAAAATGGTGTTCCGTATTATTTTTATGAAGATACCGAAAATAATCTGACATATGCATGGGTATCATCTGTAGGACATGGCTTTGGCGAAAAAATAAAAAAATCATTGTCTGAAATAAAAACGGATAATATTATCCTTGATCTGCGTGATAACGGCGGTGGAGCCGCATATCAGTTCTATGAATATCTTTATACGCCGCTTTTCAGCAACGACTATGAATACACAAATAAATACTATGTTTCAGAAACCCCTTTCAACAAAAAAAGTATTTATAAAATCTATTTGATTTATGATATATATCGTTCGATAGAAAAACCTGTAACCTATTGTGAGAAAACAGTATCAGATGTTTTTGACAGCAAATATAAGATTGTGGAAGAAAGTAATTATTTTGACTGTATAGGTGGCGAAGGTGATGCAAATGTTTATGTTCTCATTGGAAGAAATACTGCTTCTGCTGCGGATGGTTTTTCTGCGGTAATTAAACAAGGAACAAATGCTGTGCTTATAGGTGAAAATACGGCAGGAGAGGGAATGGGCGGTTCTTATGTATCTGTTGCACTTCCTGAAAGCAAGCTTGGTTTTACATATTATCCAGCACTTTCCTTTAATGCGGACGGAACGAGTAACTCTGTTTACGGTACAACCCCTCATTATTATGCACCGCAATTTACACTTGATAACCTTATAACAAGAAACAATATGATCAATGAACACGGAAACGGTTATGCATACTCTTACGAAAACCGCCTCAAATGGGACAGTCCATTGAAATATACGGTTGATATGATAAGGAAAAATGAAAATGGCAACGGGAATAATACTGTCAATTAACATAATGTCAAATTTCTGCATTGATCGTAAGCAAGGTGCACATTGCTATTGATTTTTATGTGGGTTTGAAATATACTTATTTTAAGACAAAGGAGTAAAAACAATGGAAAAAGCATTATCTATGGGAGCTTTTACGGAGCTGGATAAGCAAGAAATAATAAATATGCAGGGGGGGTACTATATTCCTGTTACACGGTTTTGCGGAATAAAAATCAATTATAGCAATCCTGTTGATGAAATCACAGCAGTAGGATGGATTGCCGGAGGTGCAGTCGGCGGTGGAATTGCCGGTTCAATCAGCGGACCTGTCGGAGCGGCTTTAGGTGCATATGGCGGGGCGGTTACAGGAACCATTGGTACAGCGGTAGGCGATGTTGCAAGCGGTAAAGCTACAGTATCTTTTTCAATACTTGGGTTTTAATTATGAAGACTAAAATTATAACTATTCTTATTGCAACTGTAGTTTCAACTGTTATTATTGGACTTACTTCCGGTCATTGGATAAAAGGATTCATTTATTCATTGCTTCTTACTTCAGTTATAACATGTATAAACACTTTCGCAAATAAAAAGAAGTAGTCGTTGGTTAAATACAACAGCAAGGTGCACATTGCTGCTGATTTTATGCGGATTTGAATATATAATTTTATATGAAAGAATTTGAAAACAATGGAAAAAACATTGTCTATGGGGGCTTTTAAAGAACTCGATGAGCGTGAGGTTCTGGAGACGGAGGGAGGATTTGTTATATCAGGTACATGCCTACTTGTTTGTGGTATAATTACTGCTGCATCTTGTTGTACTGCAGTTGGTGTTGTTGCTGTTGCAGGTGCACAAGCATCTGTGGCTCAAAGTAAAGCAGATGAAGCAGAACGACAGTACATTGCAACTTACGGAAAAACACCCTGAAACAGTTAAAAACTGATTTAATGCAGCACTGCATTAAGTTTTATATTTTTGCAGTGCTGCATGATATTTTATTCGGAAAGAAGATGGTGTTATGAATGAAAATATAAAAGTAAAATCACAATATATTGTTGCGATATTTCTTTTTATTGTTTCAGCTATTTTACTGTTAACATTTTTCTGTATTGTAAATAAAAGCACAGATATATATACGCCAATATATTCAATGAATCTTACTGAAGAGGAAAAAATTGAAGATTTTGAATATTTGTATAATGTGATAATTGAGGAATATAGGAACCTTGATGAGTATTCAGAGGTTTTTTCAATAAATTTTAAAGAAAAAAAACAATACTATATTGATAAAATAAAACAGACCAAAACAGATTATGAATTTTATTGTTTAATACATACAATTATCAATGATATCCCAAGTTTTCATGCAAGGGTTAATTTTCCGGTAACAGATGAATATATCAATGGGGGATTTTATAATAGCATCGATATCATAAAAATAAAAAATATAGATGGGTATACAGA
>CALANW010000066.1 GCA_937926145.1 uncultured Ruminococcus sp.
GCGACCGTCCGTGCCGCCGCAAAAGAATTCGGAATTTCCAAATCTACGGTACATACGGTAGTTACTATTTAGAAAATGTTATTTGGATGATAAGATAAAACAAAACCGCCCTGCAAACGACGTATTATAAGCCGTTGGCAGGGCGGTTTGACTTATCCCTATACAACAAAAAGCATCTGTCCGGAGAGAGAACAGATGCTTTTTTCTGAAAAATAGGCTTCACAAATCGGGAGATTAATTATTTCAGAAGCCTTTCGATGCTGACAACTTTTGTGCAGAGCGACAAAACCGTAACTGCGTCCTTTATCTCATCTACGGTCGCAAAAGACGGCGCAAGACGGATATTTCGGTTTTCGGGGTCGCAGCCGTGCGGATATGTTGCTCCTGCGGGGGTGAATTTTACGCCGTATTCCGCGCACATATCGACTACCTGCTTTGCGCAGCCTGTCATCGTGTTGAACGATGAGAAATAGCCGCCCTTGGCGTGTGTCCAGTCGGCAACGCCGAGTCCGCCAAGCTCTTTTTCAAGCACTTCATACATCGCATCAAACTTCTGTTTGAGGATAGCACCGTGCTTTTTCATGTGCGCACGAAGTCCTGCGCTATTTTTGAAGTAACGCGCATGTCGAAGCTGGTTGAGCTTGTCAGGACCGATAGTCGCGAACTTCATAAACGATCTTATATCTATAAGGTTGGCAGGACTTGCGGCAACTGCCGAAATTCCTGCACCGGGGAATGTTATTTTGCTCGTTGAACAGAATTCATATACGATGTCCGCGTTTCCTGCCTTTTCAGCTTCGGAAATGATGTCGGGTATCTCGGCACATTCACCGTCAAAATTGTGAACGCAGTAAGCGTTGTCCCAGAATATCCTGAAATCCTCTGCGGCAGGCTTCAAAGCGGCAAATCTGCGAACGACTTCATCGCTGTAAACAATGCCCGTCGGATTTTCGTATTTCGGAACGCACCATATTCCCTTTATCGTGCTGTCGCTCTTTACAAGCTTTTCGATCAAGTCCATATCAGGACCGTCGTCATTCATCGGTATTGGTACAAGTGCGAAGCCGAAATGCTCGGTTATTGCGAAATGTCTGTCATATCCTGGAACAGGACAGAGGAACTTTCTGTTCTTTATGCTCTGCCACGGCGTTGAACCGCATATCCCGTCGGTCATAGCATGGCTTATTATCTGAAACATCAGCGTAAGACTGCTGTTTCCGCCTATCAGAGTGTTCACCGAATGAGTACCCATCATGTGCGCAAGCAAACGCTTTGCCTCGGGGATTCCGTCCAGTCCGCCGTAATTGCGGCAGTCCTGACCGCTCTCGCTGTCAAGTATGCTGCTGTGGTCGAGCACATCGAGCATTTTCAGCGACAGTTCAAGCTGCTCCTTTGAAGGCTTTCCTCTCGAAAGGTCGAGCTGCTTGCTGTCCTGCGCATATTCGGCAAGCCTTTCAAGGCATTTTGCCTTTTCATAGAGAAGTGCCTGTTTGTCCATTTCCGTGTATTTCATATCGGTATCCTTTCATTTGATAAAAACCGCATCGGGCGAAGCTTTCGGCGGAGGAAGCTGCCTGCTCCGCCCAATGCGTTCGGTACTGACTTAATAAAGCTTGCTGTAAATGTCTATCATATCTTCTCTGCTGAGAGAAACGAAGTTGTTTGCAGTAAGTCTGCCCTGCGTTGCGATGACATTATCTGTGAATGTCGTGATATCTTCCTTGGTAACGCCGTATTCGTGGAGAGGCTTCTTCGGGAGAATGTTGTTCAGCAGTTTTTCAAGTTCATCATAAACATTCTTTACATCGCAGTGAAGAAGCTCCGCAAGATATGCGTTGAGATGTGCGATCTCGCCGTCCTGCTTCTTTTCCATGTACTTGTTGAGAACGCCCGTGAAAATTGCGTAGTTGCTCTCACCGTGCGGGACGTGATATGTGCCGCCGAGAGGATAGCTCATTGCGTGAACTGCTGCACAGCCTGCCGTGCCGAATGCGAAGCCTGCCATATTTGAAGCGGTGAGGAAGTCACCCATAAGCTCGGGCAGCTTATCCATACCCTCTTTTACAAGCTTCTGATAACCAGTGATTATCATTTCGATAGCCTTATAGCCCATAAGCTTCGTGTAAACAGTTGCCTTAGGCGAGAGCGAGGATTCAACAGCGTGAACGAGCGCATCGATTGAGCTTGTTCCGAAAACCTTCAGCGGAAGCTTTGCAAGCAGCTCGGGAACGAGTACAGCATAATCGGCAAACATACTTTCCGATGTAAGTCCCATTTTTACGCCAAGTCTTGTGCGGTTGATAATGGAAATGTTCGTGACTTCGCTGCCAGTGCCGCAGGTAGTCGGGATAATTATGAGCGTGTGAAGCTTTTTAAGGCTGTCCTTGTTGTCGTAAAGGCTGTCAACGGAGCTGCCGTCCGATACGGAAAGCACCTTGGCAATGTCAATTACCGTTCCGCCGCCGATCGCAACAACACGGTCGAACTTCTTCTTTGAAGCTGCGTTTATTATCGCATCGACCATAGTGTCGGTAGGCTCACCGCCGCCGAATTCTTCCTGATAAATGACCTGCGCACCGCACTTGTTGCTGTCGGAGTAAGGGTCATAAATGTAGCGGTTGGTGAGAATAAGATCATTGCCGTTTATCTTGAATTCTTCGGCAAATGCCTTAAAGGTATCGAATTTATAAAGCTTCGGGCGAAAAATGATCTGTTCCATATAAAAGCTTCCTTTCTTTAATTTATGTCCGTGAGATTTTGGATTATTCAGCCCAGATCTGCTCATCTGTAGGAACAACTGCGTCCTTGTTGTAAAGACCGATCTGAGATACGTTGATAAGATGTGTGTAGTTGAGGTTTTCGGAAATACTGTTATTTCCCCAAGATCCGCAGCCGAGCGTTGTAGTCGGAGCAAAGCCGTTGTAAAGGCTTCCGCCTGCACCCGTTGATGACGGCTGATTTACGATAAGACGGCTTACTGTAAGCTTTTCGCCTGCATACTTGATGTGATCCATATTGTGGCTGTGGATAGAAGCCGTGTGACCCTTGCCCTCGAAATCAAGGTCGGTCTGTGCAAGCTTTACAGCGTCCTCAAATGTATCATAAGCGGCTGTTATCATAACAGGACACATCTTTTCACGGCAAAGCGGCTCATCTGTGCCGATGCTTCTTGCCTTGATAAGTATCATCTTTGTATCTTCGGGAACGCTTACGCCTGCAAGTGCAGCGATAGTCTGAACGCTCTGGCCTACAACCTTTCTGTTGATAGGACCATTCTCGGGGAAGATAGCGTCTGCGAACTTCTTTGCCGTTTCAGCATCTTCAACATAGAAAACATGGTTCTTCTTGAATACATCAATAGCCTTGTCAAAGGATTCCTTAGGAAGAAGTACACACTGTTCACCCGAGCAGATGATACCGTTATCGAAGATACGTCCGCTGATGATCTTCGGGATAGCGTCTTCAAGGTCAACATCACGGTCAACAATAACCTGAACGTTGCCCGGGCCAACGCCGAGTGCAGGCTTGCCGCTGGAGTAAGCCGACTTTACCATTGCGCCGCCGCCTGTTGCAACAACAACATCTACGCTCTGCATAAGAGCCGTTGTTGCGTCCATCGAGCATTTTTCAACTGTCTGAACGAGATCTTCGGGGAGTCCAAGCTTTGCAAGTTCTGCACGGAAGAGGTCGATAACATACTTGTTTGTCTTCTGTGCTCTCGGGTGAGGAGCAACGATGATAGCATTCTGACCCTTGAGGGCGAACATCGCATTGCACATCGGTGTTACAACAGGGTTCGTTACAGGAGTTACCGAACCAACAACACCCTTTGCCTTTGCAACACGGATAATGCCCGTTTCCTTGTCCTCACCGATGATGCCGACCGACTTCTTGCCTTTAAGGCTGTTCCAGATGCACTTGGACTTGCCGTGGCACTTTGCTACCTTGTCAGCATAAACGCCCATTCCGCTCTCTTCAACTGCCATTTTTGCAAGCTCCTCCGCACGGTCATATACAACCTTGCCGATCGCTCTTACAGCAGCGTCCGTCTTTTCCTGAGAAAACTTTTCAAATTCTTTCTGAGCAACTCTTGCCTTTGCAATAAGCTCATTTACCATATTTACAGCCTGTTCGTCCATTGTTTTATCCTCCATATCAAATTAGATTTATATTGCTTTCTTGAAATTAACAGCAGCCTGCAAGTCAACAGGGTTTTCCTTGTATTTGCATGAAGCTTCTGCATTTTCAAGATATTCATGAAGCGCCTTGCGGAACTTCGGGTGTGCGCATTTATCGATTATGAGGTTTGCCCTTGCGATGGGGTCAAGTCCTCTGAGATCTGCAACGCCCTGCTCTGTGATGAGAGCGTGTATCTCGTGGATAGTGTGGTCAACGTGGCTTACCTGCGGAACGATGCAGGATAGCATTCCGTCCTTTGCAGTCGATTTTGTGATGAATATCGAAAGTCCCGCATTCTGGCAATAATCTCCCGAGCCTCCGACACCGTTCATAAGACGGCTGCCGTCTATGTAGGAAGAATTTGTGTTGCCGTAAATATCAGCCTCGATGACTGTGTTTATCGCAATAACTCCAAGTCGTCTTATGACTTCGGGGTGATTGCTTATCTCCTGCGGTCTGAGGATTATGTGGTCACGGTATTTTTCAAAGTTTTTGAAGAATTCGTCACGCTTATCCCAAGATATCGTGAGCGAAGTTCCCGATGCGTAATCAACTTTTCCTGCATCGATAAGATCGAATATAGAATTCTGAAGCACCTCGGAATAAACCGTAAGATGTTCAAAATCGGACTTCGCAAGTCCCTCGAGAACTGCGTTCGAAACACTTCCCACACCTGCCTGAAGCGGCGGAAGCGGATCGCATAATCTTCCTTGTTCAACTTCGCTGTGGAGGAAGCCGATAAGGTTTGCAGCCATGCTCCTGAATTCATCATCAACGGGCGAAACCGTTCTTCCGTTATCGGGAATGTTGCTTTCAACCACCGCAACGACCTTTGAGGGGTCGCACTTTATATAAGGTGTTCCGATGCGGTCGTTTACCTTTGTAATAGGTATCGGCTGAGTGTGCGGCGGACGTTCGGGTGAATATACATCGTGAACGCCCTCGATGCACTTCGGAACAAAGGTGTTTACTTCAATTATTATCTTATCTGCGGCTTCGGCGTAAATGTTTGAAGTTCCGACCGATGTTGTCGGGATAATATTTCCGTTTTCATCAATTGCCGCAGCTTCGATTATCGCAAGGTCAATGTGATTCAAAAATCCATTCTTGATCCAAACCGGCATCTGACCGAGCGGAACATCATGATAGGAAATTTTGCCGTCATTGATCGCATTTCGCAGATCCTTGTTCGTCTGATACGGCATTCTTGCTTTGAGTGCGCCTGCCCTTGTAAGCTCGCCGTCAAATTCTTCGCCGAGCGATGCACCCGAGTAAACGGTAAGATCAAGCTTTTCGCCGTTTCTTGCACGTTCCGCAAGTGCGCCCGCAACAGCCTTAGGATAACCTGCTATCGTGAAGCCGCTTACGCCGAGCGTCATATTCGGACGTACGAACTCCGCCGCTTTTTCCGCGCTCATTATTTTGCTTCTGTATGCAGGATAACGTATCCTGCCGAGAAATTCATCATTCGATCCCATACGATCTTCTCCTTAATAATCATTAGAACCAAGCCGCTTTCGTTCTTACAAGTATCATTATAGCCTGCTTTTATCTATATGTAAATTGTAAATTAAGCATATCATTTATGCGTTTTTGATATGGCTTAAAAGTACCGTTTATGTCATAAAATGATTATTAACTATTGATTTTACGAAAGAAATAATATATAATGTTTACGAAAACCAGATCGGTACAGACCGTTCATTTCGCCGCTTTTATACTAAACACCATTTAAAATTTGGAAAAAATCAAGCCGACAATCTCGGATATATTGGATTTCGGCGCAGATTTTTTCCTATATTTTATTGGTGTTTAGTATTATAATGAACGAAACCGCTGTCATCTGCTTTTTAAAAACAGCAGAGATCATTTTTCAATAAATTTTTTGGAGGAAACAATGACACTTCAGCAGTTAAAATATGTAATAACCGTAGCCGAGTGCGGCAATATCACCGAAGCGGCGGAAAAACTTTTTATCGCACAGCCGAGCCTTACTTCGGCTATACACAGCATTGAGGACGAAATGGGCATCACCGCTTTTATCCGCTCCAATAAAGGCGTTGAGCTTACCCGTGACGGCGAAGTCCTGCTTTCGTATGCAAGGCAGGTGCTTGAACAAGCCGACCTTATGACAGAGCATTTCAAAGGCGAACATTCGCAGAAACCGCATTTCAGCGTTTCCTGCCAGCACTATTCCTTCGCCGTAAATGCTTTCATCGACGTTATCCGAAAATACAACGCCGATTCCTACAGCTTTACCCTCCGCGAAACGCAGACCTACGAGATAATCGACGATGTATCGCTCGGCAGAAGCGAGATCGGCATTTTATATCTTAGCGAGCATAACGAATCTGTCCTCTCAAAGCTTATCCAGAAAAGCGACCTTGTTTTTGAGGAAATCTACCGCGCAAAACCGCACGTTTTCATCTCGGGCGAACACCCACTTGCGAATAAAAATATGATAACGGTCAAAGACCTGAAACCTTACCCTTATCTCGTGTTTGAGCAGGGAAAACACAACTCTTTCTACTTCTCGGAGGAGTTCTTAAGCTCTCTCGAACTGCCGAAAAACATAATGGTGCGCGACAGAGCAACGCTTTTCAACCTGCTGATAGGTCTGAACGGCTTCACCGTCAGCTCGGGTATAATCGACTCAAAGCTGAACGGCGAAAACATCATCGCAAGACCGCTCGAATCGGACTGCTATATGAAAATAGGCATCGTCACAAAGAAAAATTTCATCTTGAGCCGCTACGGAAAAAGTTATCTCGAACAACTGAAAGTACATTTGTCAATAGACTGAAGCTATGATTAAAGCATATTTAAATGTATTTTACTATCCTCTCTTTTTATGATATACTCTAAACACAGCAATTCAATCGGAATTGAGAATTATGAATATGAAAAAGAGAGGTAATAAAAATGAGTAAAATTACATCACCCTATCGTTATGACTTCGTTGGAAGCTTTCTCCGCCCCGAATATCTGAAAAAAGCAAGAGCTGATTTTGAAAGCGGCACAACTTCCGCAGAACAGCTCAAAGAGACTGAAGATAAAGCTATCCTTGACCTTGTCGAAAAGCAGAAAAAAGCAGGCTACCACATCATTACCGACGGCGAGTTCCGCAGAGCGACTTGGCATCTCGACTTTATGTGGGGATTCAACGGTGTTGGTCACAGCAAAACCAAAACAGGACTTCCTTTCCACGGCGAAGCTGCAATGATAGACGATACATACCTTATCGGAAAGGTTTCCGTTGACAAGCACCCCTTTGTGGAACACTTCAAGTTCATAAAAGCTCTTGAAGATGAAAATACAGTCGCAAAGCAGACGATCCCCGCACCTGCCCAGTTCCTTGAACAGATGATAATGCCATTTGCCCTCGAAAATACGAGAAAATACTACAGCGATACAGAAGAGCTCGTTCAGGATATCGCAAACGGCTATAAAAAAGTCATTGCCGACCTCTATGAAGCAGGCTGCCGCAATATCCAGTTCGATGACTGCTCTTGGGGAATGATAGTTGACCCGAACGCAAAGGCAATTTTTGACGTTGACGATGCGGGTCTTGAAGATATAAAGAAGCTGCTTCTGAGAATAAACAACCTCGCTATCGAGGGCAAGCCCGATGACCTCGTTATAACAACTCACGTCTGCCGAGGAAACTTCCATTCAACATACGCAAGCAGCGGCGCTTATGACAGCGTTGCGGAAACACTTTTCGCAGGTGAAAATGTAAGCGCATATTTTCTTGAATTTGACGATGAGCGTTCGGGCGGCTTCGAGCCTTTAAAGGCTGTAAGCGGCGATAAAAAAGTTGTCCTCGGACTTATCACAACAAAGAAGCCCGAGCTTGAAGATAAGCAGACTATAATCGACCGTATCAACGAAGCCGCAAAGTATATCCCCCTCGATAGACTTTGCCTGAGCCCCCAGTGCGGCTTCGCGTCCTGCGAGATAGGCAATAAGCTCACCGAATCGGAACAGTGGGCAAAGCTTGCACTCGTCAAGGAAATTGCGGAAGAAGTTTGGGTTAAATAAATTCGTTTTTGCCATTGGATAATATATATATATCGGCTGCAAGTGAAAAATCGCACTTGCAGCCGATTTTTGTTATAGTAAACCGCCGCGTTAGACGCGGGGTTCGGTAGAGCTTTAGCGAAGAGTCTTTAACCAAAAACCTCCATGTGATAAAATAAAACTACGGTCTGGCAACTGTAGAAATAAAAATCAATGGAGCCAACTATAAATAAATCAACAGGCGAGCGAAAGGATTCACAAATAATTAACAAATTAAAAAAATAGTACAGCAAAGCAGACCGACGGGAGGCAGCCAATAAAAAAATATGAAGAACAAAAGTTATTGAGAACGGCTCTCGTAGTTCTTACCGGACTTCATAAGCGAATAAACAAGACGGCAAAGCTTCTTCTGGATATGCCCGAGGATAACATAGTATTGCTTGCCTTCAGCCTGTTTTTTGGCATAATAGGCATTAAAAACAGGATCGTGCAGGCGAACAACTCTTGCAACCTGAAAAAGGGCATAGCGAAGATAGCGTGAACCCTTTTTTGACGGCATCAGATGTTTAGCCTTGTACTTGCCGGATTCGTAAACAGTGACATCAATCCCACTGTAAGATATGAGGCTTTCTGCACTGTGAAAACGCTCTGCATCACCTATTTCACCGGCAATAAGTCCTGCGGTAGTATTCCGATACCGGGAACGGTAAGCAGATTCGGACACAGCTCATCAACCAACAGCTTTATCTGAGCATCATATTTTTCGATCCTGCGCTGAATGAATTCAAGATTCTCAATAGCATCCATGATCTCAAAAGCATAGCAGTCATCGGAAATGCTCACAGAGTGTTTTGCAGCTTCAATAATATCGGCATCAGAGCATTTGCATCTTCCGTGAAGCAGCGAATCGACCTTAGAAATATGAGCTTTGGCAAGCTTCTTTGGAGTGCCGTATTCCTTGAGAATGGCAAGAGCGGATTCGCCGTAAATGTTGCTGAAAAGAGATTTCATCTAGGGAAAGGTGATCTGAATTTCAATTATTTTTTCAATTTCTATTGGAAATTTTAATTGATAGGGTGTATAATATTCTTGTGAATAGTTTTTCATCTCAAATAATTATACCACAAAAAAGACTGCTTTTCTACCCTTTCGGGTGGATTGGCAGTCTTTTTTTGTTGGGGATTTTTTTACAGCGCCTTTGAAAATACTAAGGGAAATATTATTTGTTCCGTTTCCTAAGGAACTACTGATTTAATCAACATTTTTATTTTCCTTATTGCCTGAGTGACGTATTTAGGAAACGTAATGCATTAAAATAGTGAATTAATCAGTATTTCCTTAGTATCAATACTCAATAACATCAACAGCAAATCTTCCGCTTGTTACAACTATCTTTACGTTGTGGCTGCCCTCGGGGACATCTGCGGAATAGAAGCATTGACGAGCCTTTACGCCTTCTGTTTCGGCGGATCCCAGAAGCTCTCCGTCAACGAAAACATCAAATCCGCATTCCGAGGTCTTGCCGATAAGAGCAAAATGATCGCCATCAAAGCTGAATTCCATACTCTTTTCTTCCGTGTCCTCTTCGGTTATATCCGCCTTTGAACGTGTGCGGTTGAAATGGATATAATCGTCGGGAACCTTTCTGTCCCAATTGCCGTTGTAAGTAACGGTTGGCTCATGGTCATCTACTCTTGTAATAACGGACTTGCCCTCTGCGGGAGAAACCTTCAGATTGTCGAAAATATTGTTGTAAAGTCCGCTGCCTATTGAAATCCGTCCCGAATGTGCATAGCCCCATTCATCGTCAAATACGGCTATTTCCGAACCGTCCAGCTCTGCGGAAATGTGGTTTCCCACGGCGGTAATTTTTACGGTATGCCAAGCGGAATTGTCAAAGCCGTCAATATCGCCGTTTGCAACAGTTTCGGTGTTCTTTCTCAGCTCAAAATACCCGCTCGGATAAACCTTTAAGCTATATCCGTTTTCCGCAGACCAAGCGTCCAGTTCAGCGGTCAGATAACGCACGCCGAAGGAAACATAGTTATCCTTTTTATCGCTGTCAAGCTTGAAGCTTATCTCCGCCGAATAGTTCGCCCAGCGGTCATCGCCGAGCGATGTTATGGGATTTGGAGTACCCCTTAAACGCCAGTCGGTAGGCTTATTTTCGGAGTTTATCATCTGCATAAGAACCTTACCGCCGCCGACTTCGGCAACCTCAAATGCACCGCCCTGGTCGGTGGTATAAAGGGGAGCATTTCCTCTTGCGGAAAGAAAATCATCGGCATACTCGAAATCGTCGGAATAGTTTATGTCAAGCGGAATATCCTCATATTTGCAGTTGTAAACGGAAGTATCTGCGGTCTTGTCAAGAGTGGTAACGGTAACTATTGAATATGGCTTTACCTCGATGGAATATGCGTATTTTCCGTCCGTTTCGACGGGAAGATATTTGCCGATATTCCTGAAATAATTCTCATCAAACGCCTGACCTTCATCGGGGCCTCTTGTTTCCCAGACGGTAAAGGGAGCGTCGGCAAGCTTCATATTTTCAAGGGTAAAGGTGTAATTTCTCTGCTCGTCGCTGTCGTTGCAGATGATGATTGAATAATCACCTGTTTCCGTGTCGGTAACAGTCATATAGTTGTTGGTGGTGTCGGAAATAGCGTGATTTTCCTTACCGTCGCCGTAGCATGCACTGTCAATAAATCTCCAGCCGTTTTCGATAAAATGAGTGAAATGGGCAGATGTCCAAATTCCGCTGTCAGCTTCGTAATATCCGCTCCAGGGATCCTGTGCGTTTATCAAAGATTTCGGGAAAAACTTTGCTCCCGAATAATACGCCGCCACGGCAGGCTGATACTCATACATAGTCATTTTGCCGTTGTAATAGCCGTTAATAACTCTGTTGCAGACGTCCAAAGCTCCATTTGTGCCGTTTATGCCGCTGCCGTTGCTTGTTACGCCAAGGTGTGAGATTATTGCGGGAGCGATGCCTTCGCTGTACCACAGTTCCTTGCCGTAGGTCTTGTTGAGAACCTTTGCGTTTTCGCTTGCCCAAGTATTGTAATGCTCTCCGAGAACGTCAACGGCGTTTCTCAGCTCCTCGTTTTTCATCATTTCCTCGGCGATGTTCCACGAACCGACCTCATCGGAAGCAACTATCTTTATCGTTCCGTAATCGTAACGCTCGTCGGTTTCATTTTCCAGTCTGTCCGCAAAATAGATTATCCATTCGGTGTCAATTTTATCAGGCTCGTTTCCGTCTGCACTGATGTGGGTAAACTTCATTCCGTATGTATCGAACGCACCGTCAATAGCCGATTTGTACCATTTATATCGTGCTTCAAAGCCAGCCTCCCGGGACTCGGAAAATGCGTCCGTTACCCACTTGGGCTCGCCCCAGCGGAGGAGATCAACGGTAATATCGGGGTTAATAGAAAGTGCATCTGCCGCAAACATAAAGCCCGCACCTCTTGTAACGTCTGCCTTTTCATCGGCAGAACGCATTATGGACGGCTCTGTTCCCGAAGATGAATTAACGTCCGTTCCGAACTCAATTTTAACGTGAGAAAGTCCCGCACCGTAGTCGGGCTTGAACAGCAGGTTCATTATCTCCCAATAAGCGTCGGGATTTTGGGTCTTGTAGTCCATCAGCAAACGGGAGGAGTTGTTTCCTGTAACAACGCCCAGTCCCCTCCAGACTGTGTTCTCGTCTGTATTTACGGTGTTTCCATCTACGGAAACAGCCTTGTAGGAAGTGTTCACACTTGCAAGGGGTATCTCTCCGGGAGCTTCCGTTACAGTCGTTTCCGATTCGGTCATCTGAACGGTTGTTTCCTCAGCTTCGGCATTATCGCTATTTTGGTTACAGCCTGTAAAAACGGCCGGCAGCATAGCTGTGCATATTACGGCAGATATAAATTTTCTGATATTCATAAGCAATTTCTCCTTTTGGTTAATACCGATAAAGAAGTTTTACCGGCACCGAGCAACTAACTTTGTTAATTTCACTATTTTAGAACGATTTGACAAAGGGGTCTCCCCTTGTAATTACTTATATTTTAACCGATTTACCGAGAAATAGCATTATATTATCTGCTGATTATTATATAAAATCTGCTGTTTTTCTGTTGCGATTTATCTCATTATGATGTATAATAAAAAAGGGTGATAAAATGTCAATTATCGAGCATGCAAAATACTATGATGAACCGCTTCACAAGGTAAGCCACGCACACACCTCCTGTGAAATTATGCACATAGTCGGAGGACGGCTGCATATTACTGCGGGAGACGAAACGATAACGCTCTCCGACAGCGATTCCGCACTTATAAAAAGCCGTCAACACCACAATGTCGCGGTAGAACCAGAGCCGCAGTACAGACGGTTCATTACCGTCATAAACCCGTGGGAGCTGAAAAAGCAGCTTATCCGTCCCGACCTTTTTTCCATGCTGACAGATACCAGCAAGGGCGGCATTATCGTGATAAAAAATAAGCCCGAACTGCTGTCGGGCTTTGAAAAGCTGTCCGAGATCTTTGCTTCGGGCGGGAACATCTACACCGAGCTTGGTGCGGCGTTGGAGATAGTGTCGGAATTCTATGATATTATCCGTCCCCGTGACGAAAAGTCCGCCGAACGTGCGGGCAGAGTGCTTACGGCAAAGGTTCGTGAATATATTGAGCAGAACTACGCCGACAGCATAAGAATTGCGGATATTGCCGCCGACAATTTCATCAGCGAGGGGTATCTTGCCCACACATTCAAAGCGGAAACGGGAATGTCCCCCCGTGAATATCTTTCCTATATCCGCTGTACAAGAGCCTGCGAGCTTATCCGCCATACAGCGATGAAATTCGGGGATATTTCCGATGTTACGGGCTTCTGCTGTGCAAACGATATGAGTCGAAAAATACGGGAATACTGCGGTCATTCGCCTACGGAGATACGTTTTACACTAAAAAATTCTGATTAAAGGCGCTGTAAAAAAATCCCCAACAAAAAAGACTGCCAATCCACCCGAAAGGGTAGAAAAGCAGTCTTTTTTGTGGTATAATTATTTGAGATGAAAAACTATTCACAAGAATATTATACACCCTATCAAATAAAATTTCCAATAGAAATTGAAAAAATAATTGAAGCAACAGATCCTGTATATACATTCTGTGAAGTGATCAATCATATTGACCTGAATAAATACCTGACGATTGAGGACCGCAGGACAGGCAAACCAAGATATGATGAAGAAACTTTGCTGAAAGTAATACTGTTTGCATTCATGAAAAACGGCTATGAATCATTGAGAAAAATAGAAAAGCTGCATAAAACGGATATCCGCTTCATGTGGTTATTGCAGGATAATCCGCCTCCGAGCCATATGACGATAGATAATTTCATGAACAATGTGCTGAACGACAGAATTGACGAAATATTTGCCGACATCAATGCTTACATATTCAAGCATGAAAATGTAGATCTTAACCACATTTAATAGACGGTACAAAGATTGCTGCCAATGCCAACAAATACAGCTGGGTATGGAAAAAGAGCTGTGAGAAAAATCGTGTGAAGGTGTTTGCAAAGATAACTGAACTGCTAAGCGAGATGAACGAAAGAATAGCTCCGTTCGGCGTAAAATTCGGTATTCGTGAAGAATATGCTATCGAGTATCTTGAGCAGATATTAAAGCAGTATGTAGAACTTTGCAATTTTGACCCTGCTTCTGTTGTCAGAGGACGGGGACATCATAAAACATCGGAACATCGTCATTTTGACACACTCACACAGTACATTGAACGACTTAATACTAATTCTCGATCAACCTATAGACAAACTCTTGGCTATAATAAGTTCATTCTGCGTCAAGCTCCCTTGCCAGGCGACAGCCAGTCTGCGGTCGCTCTCCAAGGTCAACGCAGTGACCTAACTGAACTTATTCTATCTGTCGATTTTGTCTATAGAACGATCGAGAATTAGTATAAAAAGTATGCAGAGCACATAAAAATATGTGGTGATGAACGAAACAGCTATTCCAAAACAGATCATGATGCAACCTTTATGCGTATGAAAAAAGACCATATGGGAAACGATCAGCTGCTGCCGGGGTACAACATACAATTCGGTGTCTGCGATGAGTATATTGCTGTATATGATATAAAGCAGTATGCTTCGGATATGGACTGCTTTAAACCGCTTATGGAAAAATTCAATGGGATATACAGAAAATATCCCGAATATCCGGTGGCTGACGCAGGCTATGGAAGCTTCAACAACTATCTGTACTGTGAAGAACATAGAATGAAGAAGTATATGAAATACCGCAATGATCCTTACAGAGCGGTGAATTTCCCCATAGATTGGGACGGCGATCTTGTGTGTCCTAACAACAAAAAATTTCATTATCTTTACAGCAGACCCGTAAAGGGAAACAAATACGGCAGAACAGAGGAATTCTATCAGTGCGAAGACTGTACAAACTGTCCTCATAAAGAAAAATGCTGCAAGTGCCAATGCAACCGTACTGTTCGCATAAATGAAGAATTAACAGCTTTTCACAATGAGGTTCTTAACAATCTGAACTGTATTCACGGAGCGCTTCTCAGAATGAACAGAAGCATTCAATCCGAAGGCGCAAACGGGATCATCAAGTGGAACAGATCCTACACAAGAGCTCGCAGACGTGGTTTAAATAACTTGAATTTAGAAATTGCCATGATTTGCTGCGGTTTTAATCTGCATAAATTTCACTTGAAAAGGCTTGCGATAAAAAAAGTTGCCTGAAAAAATATCTTTCAAGACTTTTCGGAATAATTTTAAACTCCTGCAAACAACGCATTTTCGTTGTTTGCAGGAGTTTTTAAACACAAATCAATTTTTTGACGGAATAAGACTCTTTACACAACCCTATCCGTGATAGTCATGATCGTCCCAATAACACACCCTGCCCCCGCGTGAACATCAGGCATCATTCTGATCTTCGCACCCTCCGCAAACGACTGATTGCAAAGCTCATAAACCTGCCTGATAGAATCCTCGTCAATAATATCTGTGAACACCTTTGCAGTGTTGAATTTTCCTTTGATCTCTAACATAAAATTCTCCTTGATGAAAAAAAGCGTCTTCCCCCGAAAGAGAAAACGCTTTTAAATAAAATTGTGTCTGTGTAACGTCATAACGCCTTTATAGCGCACAATAAGACAGACCCATTTTCATAACCGATCTCTTTTTCGTAAATATTGTTTTGTGTCTGTAGTATATGCTAAGTCGTTTCATGAGTCTGCCTCCTTTCTGAATTTATTGTTTGATATGATAGCACGAAATTGGTGGGGAGTCAAGGGATTTTCACCCAGTTTGTATATATGCACAATTTTAATAAACAAATCGCCAAATACAAGTCAATTATTAATAAATCATAGCAAGAACACTATATGTTCCAACCATTAATTTTTTACTTTTTAAGTTTCTTACAAGCCTTGTAATTTTCATGAATGTATTCATCATAGCTCATAAAATCTTTAAAATACATATCATACATCTTTTCTACATTGCAAATATTCGGACGATGATCGTATATGTCACATAGATTGTCCTTCGTCAAATGAATACATTCACCTTTTTCGTTCTCAAATTCTTTTAACAATCCCGTTTTCCATATATTACGGCAGCAGTTTCCGCATTTGTGACAATTAAAGGTCATGATAATCTACTCAACAAAATTTGCTGTTTCTGTTCATAATCCGGAATATTATCATCCATTTCGTCAACCACCTCTTCAGATTCATATGTTACATTACCATACGAATCAAGTATGGGTGTATCTATAACAGCTTTGACAGCCTTGGCAATTGCTCCGCTCATTGCCAAAAATGCCTTCTCACTATCATTAAGATTATTATAATCATTCTTTTTCATCTTTTTGGTAACAATTTTATCTTTGAGTTGTATATTAAATAAATTGGCAAAAAACTGTGCAATAGCTCCACGTTTCTTGACTACCCTTGCTTCAAATGTTACATTTGAGATTCTATTTAATTCTTGTACACTTCTGCGCAATAGTGGCACTAATCTATCTAAAACATCATTAAACATATCACTGCGGCGTTCTATCTGTCTGCATAAATACTCTGCATTATCCATTTCTTCTGCAGCTTCTTCCGATTGTGCTAAAGCCGATTTTGCTTTTTCAAGATTTTCATCTGCTTTATAAAATGATGCAAAACCTCCTATAAGCAACGCCGGTCCTGCCACGACCGCCAATCCCGGAACAAGACCACCTATTCCGGCCAATGCAAGGTCAGCCGCTGCACCAACACCTGCGATACTTGCAAAACTTGCTACTGTTCCGGCGCCAAGCATTGCATCAACCGTTAATGCACCTGCTCCCAATGCAATAGCTGCACCTGCTGCACCGCCTGCAACAGCACCCTTCTTCAAGCCCTCGCTTGTATCAGCAAGCTGCTTTAGAGATGCAAAATCCGCTGATGAAAATTGTTCCAATTTTAAGTTATCTAATTCATTGATACCAACTGAATTCGTAAAAGAAACATTTTTAAATTTATTAAAACTAATAATAAACTGCGGTATTAAATCAGTAAGCACTCTATATTTTGCATCACCTAAATTCTTTAATGATGTTTCTGTACTTCTTTGCTGGGATTCCAAGCTCATTTTGGCATCGTCATAAATTGTTCTTGCTTGATTTAACGTTTCCTCTGCCTCTCTTTGGGTATCTTTTGCAACTGCCATTCCTCCTGCACCAAGAATTCCGGCAATTCCAGCTCCTATAAGTAACGGTATCATAGTTATTCCTCCATCTTATAAAATGAAATCTGAATTTTCATCATTCATAAACTCGTCGAATTCAGTCATGTTATTGTATTGAACCTTTCCTCCAAGCTTTTCGGTTATCATATTTGCACCTGAAATAACACCATCTGTATCTCCTGCAATCAAGGATGAATCAATTGTACTAAATGCATTTTGAAATACCATTGTATATTCAGCAAAGTACTTTTCTGCAACCTGCTCTATTTCTTGGCGGTACTGTTTCAAAGCAGCAATCGTTTCTTTGCATTCTGCCTCTATTTTTAATCGTTCTTCATGTGCGAGCTTTCTGTTTTGCATAATAGTAACAAGTTCACTATAGTAAGATGACGAAAATGCATATCCAACCATAGAACCTACCATTCCGCCTAAAACCGGAACTGGGATCATTATCTGTCCAACTGCTGCACCACATGATGCTGCAATCATCCCCGTACCTTTTTCACCAAGCTCCGTCATACACTCAGTTCCGTCAATCTCGCCGCAAATATATTTTTTCATGGTTTTACCTGTTTCAAGCACAGCAACAGCAACCTGTGAAGGTAAATTAGTTTTTGATAAGGTCTTCAATAACGGATTAGAAGAATAGCTGAGCGAATGAGCAAGTGTTGTACCAATAGCACCCGTTCCATAGCTTAATGCTGCCGCTCCAGCCGTATCTTTAGCAGTATCCAAAATTGCTTCTCCGGCATCTTTCTCTCCTTTGGCAACAGCAACAGCATTTCTTATAGCTGACATCCCACCTCCAATTATTGCTCCTGATTTTGCCGCAGTTACACCGGCTTTATGACCTGTTTGAACCAGATTTCTTGTACTATCCTTAAAATCCTGAACATTTAATTCTCTTTGTGCTTGTTTTTCTGTTTGAATAGCCTTGGATTTTCCCTCCTGTGTTAATTCAACGCCTGTTTTCTTTAAGTACTCTTCACCATTTACAAATTCTGAATTTGATCTTTTTCTTTTTGCATTATTAAACTTTCGTGAAACGACCTCTAAATTCTTTGAATCATTAGATGATTTTTTCACATCATCATTTGTTAACCATGGATTATTCTTTGTTTGCTCATACCGATGTTCTAACGAAACTTTATGATCTGCTTCAGCTGCATGACTAGTCCATTCATCTCCATAATTTATTCTTGCTTCAGATTTTTTTAAACAAAGAACATCGTCTGTATAAGGATCTCTAACTTCAACATTTCCCTTAAAAGCCTCTCTTTTTATTCTTTCCTTTGCACTTCCATCATCCAAGAGAGAGCGTGTATATTTTGAAGGCTTTGCAAATTTTTGAGCCGCCTCTTCAGTTTGTTTTCTGACAGTGTCGTTTAATCCACCAACAACGCCAATATTTTCTAGCGTTTTGCTTTCATCATGTTCTTTATTTTCCTCTGCTTTATTTCTTCTTAAAATTGGCATATTTTTAAAAGAAAATGATGGCTTTTTGTTCTTATCCATTTATAACATCTCCAAGCTTATTAAGCATCTTCATCAACCCCTCTGCAATAATATCCATTTCATTGCAGTCAGTTTCCGAAAGTTTAAACTCTGCCTGTATCTTATTGATAAACACTTTTTCCTCATCAGAAAACTCATTATCCGTATAAGCCAAAGAAATAAGCTCAAAATATATCTTCTTTCTTGAACGCTCATCCAGCTTTCCGAGCGACAGCACAGCAGCCGATATATCATCTGTCCGATATGCAGCTATATCCTGCATATCGGGTATTTCTGCTCTGTACAGATTCAATGTGTTCAATTCTTCATCTGTAACTTTTCCATCTGCATTCACCAACGCAAATGCAAGTTCAAGATAACTCTTCTGATTTTCTTTTGAAAATTCTGCTAAAAACATAAAATCTTCTCCTATTCAATAATCTCCACCCTGTCCCCCTGACTCCTAACCCACATATCGACCCCATCCCCAAAAACCTCCGCAGAAATAATATATCCGTCGGAAGTCTCCTCCAGGATCTTCGCCGTGGGTAAACGGTCAAGAACAGCGTCAACATTTTTGCCCTTGTAGATAAACTTTATCCTCCGCAGCCTGCCGCCGTACATAAACTGTATCCGCTTGCGGAACTCGCCCTCCTCGAACCTGTCCTTGTACGGTATGTCAAAATGCCTGTCCAGCACCTCAAAACGTCTTATCCTGTCGATTCTGTATATCGTCGGGAAAATGTCATCCTTGTTGCGGAACTCTTTCTCCCTGTCAATGTCCTCGATAAACGCCGTCAAGTAAAAATAGAACTCCGAAAACATTATCCCAACCGGCTCATTCACTCGCTCCACGACCGCACCGTCCTGCTTTTCATATTCTATCTTCATGCAAAGCTGCTTCTGTACAGCCTCGCCGATATCCCACATCGAATCAAGATACTTTCTGTGATGACTTAACTCAACATAGTGGAACATCTCGTTCGTGATAAGCTCCATCACCGTCCGCTGATTTTTCATCGGCACACAGCCTCTCAGCAGCTTGTTGATTATCGGCTCCATCTCCGCCTTCGTGAACGCGCGGCTCTCTAAAAGTATCTTGCATACCGCAAGCGCCTCACTGTTCGTCAGCGCATCCTCGCCCCTTGTCACAAGCCGATATCCACCGTCCTCACGGCTGTAAATAAGCTCACGCTGAACATCACCCTCGGCTGCCTTGTCCTCGAAAAACATTCTCAGATCATCAATGTCACGCTGTATAGTCCTCTGATTCACCCCGAAATACTCCGCTTCTGCCGCCTTGTTTATCACTTCGCCGTCCATAAGCTTTGTGTATATCGAAAGTACCCTGCTGTACTTGAATCCGTTGCTCATTTTATCCATTTTTTCATCACCGTTATATAAACATATTTTTATTTTACAACAAATTTCTGCATATTTCAACCAATCTATTACAT
>CALANW010000067.1 GCA_937926145.1 uncultured Ruminococcus sp.
GGCTTTATATCTCTCAACTTTTGTTGGGGATAACTTTATTATACGAGGAGAAAAACAATGAAAAAAGCAATAATAACGATAGCCGTGTTCGCTTCATTGGCAATGCTCACGTCATGCGGAGAAAACAGCGAGCAGAGCGAAACATTAACAGTTTCGGAAACTTCAGCCGCTGTTTCGGTCCAAAGCGAAAACACCGATGCGGCGGAAACCGTTGCTCCCGATATGATACAAACCGAAACGGTTTCCGAGGAAACTGCGTCGGAAACCGCCGAAGCCGAAATGCCCGAGCCGTTTGAAACCGAATGTGATGACGACAGCCGCGACGGTTTTTATCTGCCGTTCAACAGTACGCTGAACAATATCCCCGGTGAGCTTATGAAGATCAGGGACAGCGAAGAGATCGACAGTTGGTTGAACTCATTCTCATCTTCGGAAAAGACAAAGCTTGGCGACTATCAAAATCTGTATTCGTTTATAACCGCATTCGACATTACCAAGGACGAAGCCGAAACCGCTCTTGCGCCTTATATCGACGGCGGTATGATGACCTCCGAACAGGTGGATATCCTGTTTTCGGGCAGCGAAGAAGCGGTAACGAGCGGATTCGCCTCCGAATATTCCGTTGTTGTCGGGGAAAATGCTTACTGCCCGGACTGGCTTTATATCAGCACTATCGATGATTACAAAGCTGCAGGTATCGATTCCGAAGCCGTAAAAGCCAAAGCTCCGCTCTATTCCGATTTTGCTTTTTCCGAGGAAGCAAGGAAAGCCTTTTCCGAAAAGCTCTCAGAATTTATCGGCGAAGAAGTTGTTATCGAGCCGATAACATTCGAGGAAACAGATGCGGAAACAGATGTTGTTTACGATGCTGCTGAGGAAGATACGCCTGACGATGAAGCCGAGGATATTATTATCGAAGAATAAACAAAAACCGCTTGACCCCGAAAAAGGTCAGGCGGTTTTGCTTTGAATATCAGGAAATGTCTTTAGCTGTGGCTGTTTACAGCGCTGTCTTCTCTGAAAAGAAGCGATATGCACCATACTGCCGCAAGTGCGACGAGAATATAAAGTACGCGGCTTATTACTGCGCCCGTTCCGCCGAAGAGCCATGCGATAAGGTCAAAGCGGAAAATTCCGACAAGTCCCCAGTTAAGACCGCCGACAATAAGCAGCGTCAATGCGATTTTATCCCACATAATGCTGTTCCTTTCAAAAGTTTGTCAAACCCCGTGATTAGCCTATGCAGAATATTCGCGATTATACTAAACACCAATTAAAAACTATACAAAAAATCAAGCAAAAGCTCGCATATATGGCTTTTGCGCCGATTTTTGTCTACACTTTGATTAAAAATTAGTATTAGTATTATTCGACAGGAACAGTCTGCTCGTCAAATAATTCGGTGAGCGTTGCGAGAAATTTTTCATCGATAACATAATGACCGTTCTCATTTTCCACGCCGCTCGAAAGAATAAATGTTGAAATGCTGTTTGAATTTTTGATAACGTATTTCATCGCTTTCTTTACTTCGTCATAATCATAGGAAGTGATATCGGTGTCGATATCCGAATTTATGACCGCGATGAAATAATCGTCAAGATTGTTCGCGAAGCTTGAAGAGTTGGAAGTTCCGCGCGTTACAAGCTCGTTTATCGCAATGCCAAGACATTTTGAGCGGTATTCCTCGCCCTGAGTGTAGTTGGGATATGTGAGCAACTTGCGCAGAGATGTCGAATCGAGGAACTGTCTGCCTGCCTTTAAAACGGTGGTTTCGCCCGTGTCGGGGTTGTCATAAACAAGGTTGTAGGGGATATCATAATCGATGCCGCCGAAAATATCCGCAATAACGGAAAAGCTCGAACGGGTGAATTTTATGTATTTGTCAATGCTTATGTTAAGACAGCTTTCAGCCGCTTCAACGGCTTTTTTCGTGCCGCCGTTGCGGTAAATGTTGTAGATAGTGTCCTCACCCTCACCCGAAGAAACGCTCGTGTTGCTCGGGATAGGGAGAAAAACGAACTGCTCTTCAACAGGAAGAAATCTTGCGACAAGGAAACAGCTTCCGCTCTCGCGCTTTTCCGCGTCGAGGATAAGCAGAACAGTCCGTGCGTCCTCAGCCGACGGAGTGTAATCCCCGAGTACGGTCAAAGGCTGAAGCTCGACCCCGTTTGCGGCTGAGTCGGAAGTATCGTCCTTGTTCCCCGTGAGAATGCTCGAGAAAGCAACATAACATACGCCGCCTGCAATTATAAGCGTCAGCACAATGGTTATTATGTAAGTAAGAACTACCTTTGATGATCTTTTTGCCATAAAAAACTCCTTTATCCGTATTGCCAAATGCGCTTTATAGTGGTATAATATCAATATGTGCGCGATTTGCGCCATTAAAACGTCAGCTTCACGGGCGAAGACTTTGCTTCGTCAGCGGCAGAGGCTATCTTCGCAATGTTTATGGTGCGAATTTCAATGCCTGCTTTTTCGGCAAGGCGGATAGTCTGTCCCGTTCCGCTCCTGTAGCTGCTGACAGCCGCAATGAGCCGTGAAGAGTTGTCTATCATAAATTTGTTCCGCTTCTGCATACAGTCCTTGGTGTATTCTTCGCTGATGTAAACAATGTCGGCGGCTTCGTTGATAAGACAGCCGTAGATGAATTTTTCAAAGCTGCGAAGGTTTTTCGGCTGCGCTCTGTACGGAACAGCCGCAACGAGCTGTATCCTCGGATCATTCCGCTTGAAATCGAGGACAAGATCACCTGCCATAAGGTCGATGCCGCGCGCAAGACCCGTGATGAAGCAGGTGTAGCCGTCATCGATCGCGGACGCTATCTCCTGATGCAGCAGCGCCCTTATCACGCCCATAACGGGGGAAGAAATATCACCGCCGTCGGGCAGTTTTTCGGGTCGGTGTCCCGAAAAGCAGACGGTTTTTTCTTTTGGTATAATGAATTCGGACATATTTTTCTCCATATCATTATAGTGTTGGATTTTGGTCAAAAAATCGGTGCAAAACCTCTGTAACCTAAGCTTTTGCCTGATTTTTGCACACTTTTTGTTTGAAGATCAATATAATATAGTATATTAATTTTATTTTAACATATACAGTCGGTTTTTGCAACCGATTTTACAAAAAAGGAGCTTATTAATGGAATTTTTTCATAAAAGAACTTGGGCGGAAATAGATCTTTCCGCCGCCGAAAAGAACCTCAATATCCTCAAAGGCTTTATAGACGAAACGAAAACGCGCCCCTGCTGTGTGCTGAAAGCTTTCGGCTACGGTCACGGCGATATTAACCTTATGAAGCTTTACCAGACGCTCGGAGTTGACTTCTTCGCCGTTTCCAATATAGACGAAGCAATAGGTCTGCGCAAGCATGGCTGTACGGGCGATATTCTTATCCTTGGCTATACAGCGCCGCAGTACGCCGCAGAGCTTTCGCGCTTCGATATAATACAAGCCGCAGTTTCGGAGGAGTACGCAAAGGAACTTTCCGAAGCCGCAAAAACTCCCGTCCGTGTACATATCAAGCTCGATACGGGTATGGGCAGAATAGGTCTTATCGCCAAGGACAGAGAAAAATGCATTGAAGAGATCGCCGAGATACGCGCACTCCCGAACCTCGTCTGCGAGGGCATCTTCACACACTTTGCAGTCGCAGACAGCTTTGAAAAGGAAAGCTGTGACTATACCGATATGCAGAAGGAGCTGTTTTTCTCCATTGCGGAGGAAGCAGGCGGCTTCAAGGAAGTGCATTGCCTTAACAGCGCAGGCGCAGAGCTTCACTATGACAGCCGAAGCACCCTCGCAAGATTCGGTATCCTATTGTACGGTCTTAACCCCGACCCGTCACTCAAAATGCCCGAGGGCATCGAACCCGTTATGGAAATAAAGTCCGTCATCGGCTATATCAAAGACCTGCATAAAGGCGACTGCGTAAGCTACGGCAGAACTTTTACCGCCGAACACGATATGAGAGCCGCAACCCTCCCGATAGGCTATGCCGACGGCTACCCAAGACTTCTCTCGAATAAGGGCGAGGTTATGATATGCGGAAAAAGAGCGAAAATACTCGGCAGAGTTTGTATGGATCAGATAATCGTCGATATAACCGATATTCCCGAAGCAAAAGTCGGAACGGAAGTGACCGTTTTCGGCAAGGGCGAAATAACCGCCGACGATGTAGCGGCACTCTGCGGAACTATCGGATACGAGATGATCTGCGCCGTATCACCGCGCGTACCGAGAGTTTATATGAAGAACGGAAAGGTCATTGATGTGGTAAACATTCTTTGATAAATTCGGAATTCGGAATGCGGAATTCGGAATTATTTATATTCCGTTAGTTTGCAATGAAAATCGTAGGGGCGGATTCCATATCCGCCCGACCAATTCGCCGAATTTTGACGCAGACACATATATATTGTAGGGGACGGGTCGCCCGTCCCGCGCCGCAAGGCGTTACGAAATAAACAAACAGTCCTGTTTTCAAGGAAAACAGGACTGTTTGTTGTTATTATTTGCGGCATTTTTGAGCGCCGAAAAATCGCTTCGCGATTCGGGACAGAAACCCGTCCCCTACAGAAAAATCGTTGCAGTTTCGTTAATTATAACGGGCGGATATTGAATCCGCCCCTACGAAATTCAGGTGTTTCACGATAAATATGCAGAATATAAATAATTCCGCATTAATCTACAATGTGTGCTTTGCGCAGAGCCGTGATGAGCGGCTTGTAAATGATTATCGTGACAACAGCGCAAAGGATTCCCTTTACTATCGTGAACGGCAGATTGAAAATGCAGAGTGCGCTGAAAATGTTTCCGACCGATGGAAGTATCTTCTGATATGCCGACATGATAGCTTCCATTCCGCCGAAAGCTTTCGCATATATCGGGTAAACGATGAAGTAGTTGAGCGGCAGGCTTATCAGCGAGAATACGACCGTTCCGACTATACAGCCGATAACTGCGCCCTTTTTCGTGTGGTTCTTTCTGTAGATAAGGCTCGCAGTCAGCGTGAACGCCGCGCTTGTTACAAAATCAAAGATATCACCTATACCCATTGTTGTACCCAATCCTTTTATTGCTGTATGTATAACATTCTTTATGAAACATACAAGCAGACCGCCTATCGGACCCGTTGTGAATCCTGCAAAAAGGCAGACAACATTAGACAGGTCAAGCTTTATGAACGGCGGCATAAGCGGAACGGGGAAGTCGAGGTAGTAGATAACGAGCGCTACTGCCGAGAGCATCGCTACCTGAATGATCTTCTTCGTTTTTGAACTTTCTGCGAGTGGGGTTTTTGCTGTGTTTTCCATTTGAGATTCCTCCATGAGTAAAAAATTTGGTTTTCTATAAGAGCAATCTGTAACAGAAAAAGCCCGTGAAATTCTCATTCACGGGCTTTTGATACTTCTTCTTCCAATTATAATATCGGGGAATAAGTATGTTGCGCAAAAATTTGCGTTGTTTCTTTCATCCGGACTATACCGTCGGTTTCGGAATTTCACCGAATCAGCCTTGTTCCGTAAAGGAAGTCGGGTCGCGGACTATACCGCCGGTGAGGACTTGCACCTCGCCCTGAAACAGATTTGCAGATATACTGTTTTATTGTTCGATCATTCGGACTCTTCGTCGTCGAAGTCGAATTCGAGATGCTCGCCGCAGTTAGGGCAGGTCATTTCGCCCTCTTCAAGCATAGCTTCTCCGAGCTGGATAGTGTCGCCGCAGGTTGGGCAGCATACTTCATAAAGCTCTTCTTCGTCATCGTAATCATCGAAGTCATCGTCATCATCGTAGCTGTCGTCGTCTTCGTCATCATAGAGGTCATCTTCTATGTCAGAAAGATCCTCGTCGATAGCGTCAACAACTTCAACGATCTCATCGATCTGATCCTGAACATCATCAAAATAAACCGACATATCTTCGAGAACGTCAGCCATAAGAGCAAGGATCTTGCCCTCCTTTGTTGATGTGTCAAGTTCGAGTCCGTCCATAAGACCTTTAAGGTAAGAAACCTTTTCACCAAGCTTCATAAAGATTACCTCCAATTAAAAAATTGCAGAATAAAAACGGATAAAGCTTACGCTCTTTCCATGTATTCGCCAGTTCTTGTATCGATTCTGATCATATCGCCCTCGTTGATGAAGAGGGGAACCTTGACCTCTGCGCCTGTTTCAAGAGTTGCGGGCTTTGTAGCGTTTGTAGCTGTGTTGCCTGCAAAACCCGGGTCAGTCTGTGTAACCTGAAGGTCAACAAAGTTCGGTGGTTCTACTGCAAAAACCTTGCCCTTGTAGGAGCAAACCTTACAGATCATTTCTTCCTTGACGAACTTGAAGCTGTCGCTGATCTCTGCGGGAGCAACAGGAAGATCTTCGTAAGTCTCAGGGTCCATGAAGTGGTAAAGGTCGCCGTCGTTGTAGGAATACTGCATATCTCTTCTTTCAACGAAAGCAGTAGGGAACTTTGCGGAAGGGTTGTAGCTCTTTTCAACTACGGAACCTGTAATAACGTTCTTGATTTTTGTTCTTACAAAAGCAGCGCCCTTGCCCGGTTTAACGTGCTGGAATTCAACAACCTGAAGTACGTTGCCGTCCTCCTCAAAGGTAACGCCGTTTCTGAAATCGCCTGCTGTGATCATAGAATACCTCCGTATAAATAAAGTCATTATTAATATGCATAAATAGCCTTACAAATATTCTACTACATTCTGCTTGATTTTGCAAGTGTTTTCGCATAATTTTTATTAGTTTTATAACTTTTTTATAAAATAATAAGATTTTTTGGTGAGTGTGCAAAGTTAGTATAGCCGTTTTTTGTGACATAAACACAATCTTCAATGCGAACGCCGAATTTTTCGGGGAGATAAATGCCCGGTTCAACGGTCATAACGACATTTTCGGCAAGTACTGTGGTATCACGCGTGTTTGCGGCAGGACTTTCGTGTATCTCAAGTCCGACGCTGTGACCAAGACCGTGACCGAATGCTTCACCATAGCCTTTTTCCGTGATAAGATCACGCGCGCAGGCATCAAGCTCCTTGCAGACAATTCCTGCCTTGACAAAATCAAGACATCTCTGCTGTGCTTCAAGCGTTATCTCATAAATTTCGCGCATTTCCGCTGTAGGCTCGCCAACGCAGACAGTTCTCGTCATATCGCTGTGATAGTCGTCAAAAACTGCGCCGAAATCCATCAAAACGAACTCGCCCTTTTGAATTTTCTTATCGGACGGAACGCCGTGCGGAACGGAAGTGTTTTTTCCCGCAAGCGCGATAGTATCGAACGAAATTGCCTCCGCACCGTGGGAAAGCATATAGAAATCGAGCGCCCTTGCAACTTCAAGCTCGGTCGCACCCTCTTTGATAACGTTTTTGAGCGCGTTGTCAAGCGCAGCCTCGGCAATATCCTGCGCTTTCTGCATCTTTTCAAGCTCCTCGGCAGTCTTAACACTGCGAAGCTTTGTTATCGCGTCACTCAAAAATCCTGTCGAATCTATCTTGAAGCCGCCAAGCTTTTCGGCATAAACGGAAAGCTCTGCGACCGTCATGGTTTCGGCTTCAATATAGACCTTTTCCGTGCCGTGCTTTTTGAGCAGATCAATAAGCTGGCTGTAAAACTTTGTCGAGCGAACGACCTCGCAGTCGGTGACCTTTTCCTTTGCCTTTTCAAAATAGCGGAAGTCGATGAGAAGATACGCCGCATCGGGGAAAACGAGAACTGCGCCTGCGGAGGATTTCATTCCGCAGAAATAGCGGCGGTTTATGTCGGATGTGATAAGTGCGCAGTAGCTCTCCTGCGGCATTTTTGTGCGAAGCTTTTCAATATTATTCATGGCAATACTCCCAAACTGCCCTCATACCGAGGAAATAACCCATTTTTCCGAAGCCGAATATAGTTCCGCTGCAAACGGGCGAGATAACGGAAGTGTGACGGAATTCCTCACGCTTTTCAATGTTTGAAATGTGGACTTCGACAACGGGAATTTTCACCGCCTCGATAGCGTCACGGATAGCGTAGCTGTAATGAGTGTAAGCGCCTGCGTTGATGACGATGCCGCACTTGTCAAGGCGTGCAGCGTGGATCTTGTCGATGATAGCGCCCTCATGGTTGGACTGGAAGCATTCGCAGCTGTCGAAGCCAAGCTCCTTTGCGAAAGCCTTTATCTCTGCGCAAACGCTGTCGTAGGTGTCGTGACCGTAGATACCCGGTTCACGCTCGCCGAGCAGATTAAGGTTTGGTCCGTTGATTATAAGTATATCTTTCATTTTTATACCTCGTTTTATAAAAAAAATAAGAGCGGAGAAAATTCCTCCACTCCTATTTTAATACCAAATCGGGGAAATGTCAATTATCTGTTTTGACGCTCTTTCTGCAAAGCATCATAACCGCAGTATAAACCGCCAGACCGCCGATGCCGACAGCGGAAAGAGCCGTGCCGATATCCCTTGCTTTTGAATGATATTCAAATCTTATGCTGTGGCTTCCCGACGGGACGGGGACTGCTGTGAAGCCTATGTTCGCTTTGGATAGCTCTGTTTTTTCGCCGTCGATATATACGGTGAAATTCTCGCTGTACGGTATGCTGAAAAACACAAGCTCGGGCGTTTCAAGGGTAATCTCGGCGGAAAAGCCGTTCCTGTCGGCTGTGAAGCTTTTGGCATAGTTTTCCCTGCGCTTTGCACACTCCTCGGAAAGCTGTTCATCTGTGAGCGCATATATCTCATCTTCGGGAATTTCTTCAAGATATCCCGAAACTGCACTCGTATCGTCCATGACCATCGCTTTGAGCATAATTCTTCTCTTTACATCGACTTCGAGAGCGTCAAAGCTTTTCCTTGAAATGCAGTAGTCATAACAGAAGCCAATCGGGATAAAGTCGGGATTTTCATAGATATAGTATATGCCTTGCTGTTCCTTAAAAATATGCTTATCGGAGAAGTTTGCAAACGCATTTGCATTTGATACAAGTGTTTTTACAGAGCAAAGACATTCGGAAGCATAATCGCAGTAGATATTGTAATATTCGAAGCCGAGAGCCTTGCAGTATTCATTTACATAGGGCGAAACGGAGCTGTTGAAGAAGTACAGCGAGCCTTCCCCCCAGAGAATATTGAAGTTGTCGAACTGGTTTGTGGCGGTGACTCTTTTCCCGTATGAGGTCTCCTCAAGTTCGGGATAGGTCTGCCGCATTTTTACGGCAGTATCGGGCAGGCGGTTTTCACCCATACCGTAGAGCAGGGTGGTCTCAGTCAGAACGAACGCCGCACCGATAACAAGCACAGCTATTTTTTTCGGATAGTTTTCGTCCCTTTTCACGATGAAGATCATAATCCCCGTGATGATAAGTCCTGCGGCGGTAAGTCCGAGGTTTGTCCACTTCTGCGAGTCGCTGTAATAAGCGCCGGTTTCCCAGAGCGAAAGCTTTTCCATTGGGAAGATGAGTGTAAAAACAGCTATCGCGATAATGGCCGCTCCGTTTATGACAATGCCGAGTCTGAACTTTTCGGGCGAATTTTCGAGTGCGAGAGCTGTCATCACCGACATTATAAGCACCGGCGTGAACATCCACCTTGCATAATATGTAGTTCTTCCGAGAGAAAAAATGCTGTTTAGTATGGGAATGAATGCTATGACAAAGCATATCGCAACAAGCTTTTTCTGCCAGCTTTTTTTGTGTGTGCAAAAGTAAGCGACAACACCCGACATTCCGAATAAAGGAATATACATAGCCTGCGATGACCACCTCGAACCCTCAGGATATTCGCCCCTGAAATCGGGGAAAACATTGGTATAACCCTGAGTATCGGGGATTGTGAACATTGACTGCAGGATCCTTGCATACCGCCATGGAGTTCCATAGAAAATCGCTTGCATGATATTACTAAGTGAATATGACTCGCCGAAACGCGGACTGTCCAGAGTGCATACTACTGCAGGAACAAGAACAATGCCTGCGGCGGCTGTTCCAAGCAGAGCTTCCGCTCCAAGGCAGAAAAAATCCTTTGCTCCGATTCGAAACGTTTTGTCCGTGAGCCGCACAAGAAAATAAATAATAACAAATATCACTTCGATAACGAACAGATAGTAATTTGTCAGTGCGCATAAAGCAACAGCCAAGCCGAACTGACCTCTGTGCTTTTCTGTTACCGCTGCTTCAAGCGCATAAAGCAGGAGAGGAAAGAACGCTATCCCGTCCATATAATGGAACACAAGATTTGTCATCTGATATCCCGAAAAGGTGTAAAGCATCGATGCTGTCAGCGCATAGCAAGGCTCTTTGCAGAAACGTGAAGCGTACAGATACCCGTTGACACCGCATACACCAAGCTTCAGCGCAATAAGGAACGGCACGGCATATATGACAGCTTTTTGCGGAATAAGCACGGTGATAAGAGTGAACGGACTGAACAGGTTGTAAAAGCTGTAAGCGTCAAGAAAGTCCATTCCCAAGCCTGCGTAAAAATCATACTGCGGAACAGTCATTTCGCCTAAAATTTGGCGCAGATAGACGAGAAACGGCACTTGCTGGGATTCAAAATCGCCGTAAAAATAGAATAAAAATCCGTTTTCTGCGGCATAGGGCAGTGCGGAAAGCAGGAACACCGCCGCACCTGTCAGAAAAGCGATAAGGCAGTATTTTGCGGTCACACGTTTTGGTTCTGAAAGACTGTGCAAATTATTTACCTCCAGGCAGCTTTTTTTAGGAAAAAGCCGATCAAAGCAAAACGATTTGATCGGCTTTTACTTAGTATATCATAGATACTGTCATTTGTCACCATATTTTAGGGAAAAACAATTAATTCCAAAGATCAAACCTGTCAACTCTCCAGCCGTCCTCGGTGTTTTTCATCACATAATGATAATCATCGTTAAAGCTTACATCATAAGGGCTGTCAGGGTGACAGCTTATAACGACTGCCTTGAATTCGACCGTGTTTTCATCTGACGAAACGGGGATAAAGCAGTGGTCAAAGTAAAAAATATCAGTACCGCGTGCGCCGTCCTCGAGCAAAAATTCTCCGTCCTCGCCGATATAATTCTTTGCAAGTTCATCTGTAAGTTCTTTTGTAAAAACGCCGTAAAGCATCTCCATGAAATCATCGGTAGTGTGCGTTTCGGCATAGCTCTGCGACATAAAATGCTCCGCCCAGAACCAGTCCCCCATAACGCCCGAAGCCTGCGCAAAAATATGCCGCTGTTCATCGTTCAGAAATGTCGGTGCGTAAACGTCATATTCATAGGTGAGTATATTTCCGTTTTCGTCCGTGCCGGGGTAATTTTCCTGCGTGTGCTTTTCGGAGTAAAGTCCGCAGTTGTCTATGAAAAACTTAAATTCCGACTTTTCTCCGCCGAAATTAACGACCGTGCGGTAAATGCCCGACTCGCAGGCGGAATAATCGAAATCCGCCGATTTCAGAAGATAATCGGTCTTGTGCAAAGGCTCAACGGTGAGGTCGATGTTCAGAGTGTCCGAACCGTCGGCAAAATTCATCGGAGCGCCGTCCGAGTCACGCACTATCTGTATGCTGTCAACGGTCACAGGCTCATCTGTGTAGTTGGAGAAAGCGAAAATAAGCTCCTTGCGGTAGTTCCATTCGCCGTCGTAATGATAATCGTGCATAACGTCACCATCGCGACATTCCCAAGTGTCAACACGGCTCTTTTCGCTGTCTTGACTTATGCTCGGCTGAACAAAATATACAAGTCCCTCCTCAGGATTGCCCGTGTCGTATTCGTCGGAAGTTTCCTCGGTTGTTTCCTCGGGTTCGGATTCGGTAATTTCAGTTTCAGCTTCGGTTTCGGCGGTCGTGGTTTCGCTTGTTTCGACAGTTGTTTCGGAAACGCTTGTTATAGTTTCGTCCGAAGTGGTCGAGGTGTTTCCGCAGGCTGTCAAACACAAAGCGGAAAGAATTATTGCCGCATATTTTCTGTAACTCATAATGTCATACCCCCATATAAAAAGCCGACCAAAGCAATGCAATGGTCGGCTGTGCTTTGTAACTATAATTATACAATATTCTGCTGAAATAGCAATTAGCAGGGAAGCCCCTGCGGGCAGTTCGGCAGGGAAGCCCCTGTGGGCGGTTCGCGCCACGCTCCGCTTTGCTGCGCTTGTTTGCGTTGGAAATCAGTTTGTGTTCGCGAATAAAGTTTGTTTGACAGTCGGGTATTTTACAAGGTATGCAGGAAAGTCCTTGTGGGCAATTTGCGTCTGCAAAAAGAGTTTGCTAAAAGCTTATCACAAAAGGCTCTCGTAATAATCTTTCATCGTCTTAGCGTCCTCGGTCTGCGTTCCGTCACTTTCGCAGATAAATGTCGGCGCAAGGTTTTTCTTCGCAACAAGCTCCATAAGCGGCTCGAACTGCGGACCGTAAACAGTGTCGGCAAAGGTCAGATGCTTCTTTTCGCCGCCCTTTTCGGTGTATTCTATCTTGGAGAAGTGCGAATGGAAACATTTCAGACGCTCACTGCCGAGTTCGTTCTCTATCGTGTCAAGAATCTTTTCATAGTCGGACTTGTCCTTGATAGAACCAAAGGTGCGCGCGTTGAGATGTCCGAAATCGATGCAGGGGATAAAGCTTTCATCGATCTTGCAAAGCTCCATAACTTCGTGCAGATCGCCAAGCTGATTTATTTTTCCCATAGTTTCGGGACAGCAGCGGATATTTTCAAGTCCCTGCGCAACGAGTTCTTCACGCGCAAGCTTCATTGTGTTTTTCGCAAGTTCAAGTGCTTCTTCTCGCGTCATCTTCGAGCAAGAACCGCTGTGGATAACGATCCTGTCGCCGCCCATAGCGTTCACAGCCTTTGCCGAAGCTAAAATGTAGTTCACCGAGTTAAGACGCTTTTCTTCCTCAACGCTCGAAAGCGAGATAAAGTAAGGCGCATGAACGGAAACGCTTATGCCTGCATTTCGCAGAGCTGCACCTATTTCCTTGGCGCTCTCCTCGGAAACGCGAACGCCCTGACCGCACTGGTATTCAAAGTGGTTCAAGCCGAATTTTGTGAGATATTCGCCGAGCTGAACGGATTTTTTATAACCCATTTCCTTAAAGCTTTTGGCAGCACCCGCAGGTCCGAATTTTGCTTTTATATCATTTGACATTTTTTTAGTCCTTTCGTAAAACGAGGTTTATTTACACTATTATTTTAATAGATATAGCTTGGTTAGTCAAGGGGAATTTTGAATTAATTCGGAATTAGAAATGCGGAATTCGGAATTATTTTTGCTCCGCAAATTTACGGCGCAAACTGAATTCCCGTAGGGGCGGATCCTATATCTGCCCGTTGCAAGAATGGCATTTTACCCGAAAAATTCTGTAGGGGACGGGTCGCCCGTTCCGTGGAAATTCCGTTTTTCGGACGTGACTTGTCGGGCGTACCGTTGTGTGGAATGGGCGGATATGCAATCCGCCACTACCGAAAATCGCAGTTTTTCCTTGCATATCCCACAGCTGTTCGCATCGCCGTTCAAACGTTGTCGGCTTAAAACGCTCGTCGCTTTGCTCCTCACGTTTATTCGCCGAGGATAGTTTGTTTAAGGAAAACAGAATGGCGCAATTCACATTTTATAGGTTTACGGAACTGATTTCTCACGTTCTGTTTTACCTTTTTGTGTGAATTGCGCCTTTTTAACTGTTGGTGATTACGCTGTTGCGGTAATACTTTTAGCTGTTAGTTTAAGGTGTTTCGCTCTCTGCGGAGAGCGACCAAGGGCTTTGCCCTCTGGACACCCACCACCCTTTAAAAAGCGTGGACGTAAACTTTAGTTTTTGTTAAGCCGAACTTTTTCTTACTGAACAGTTGTGATGTCAGAACCGAACCACTTTTCGGAGATCTCGCCGAGCTTACCGTCAGCTTTCATTTCGGAAAGTGTCTGCTGAACCTTATCACGAAGTGCGTTGTCGTTCTTTCTGAAGCCGATAGCGTACTCTTCTTCTTCGAGTCCGTCAGAAAGGAGAACGTAGTCCTTGCCGCTTTCCTTGATCTCATAGTTTGCAACTACGGAATCCATAAATACTGCGTCAACGAGGTTGAGTTCGAGCTGCTGGAGGCATTCAACGTTTGTTGCGAGTGCATTTTCTGTAATGTTAAGACCTGCGTTCTCAAGAATTTCCTGTGCTGTTGAGCCGCTCTGTACTGCAACTGTCTTGCCGTCGAGGTCAGCCTGAGAAGCGATAGCGCTGTCTGCTGTTACAACGAATACCATTTCATTCTTCATATAAGGTTCGCTGAGGTTCATAACTTCCTGTCTTGAAGCGTTGATAGACATACCGTTCCAGATGCAGTCGATCTTGCCCGAGTCGAGGTCCTGTTCCTTTGTATCCCAGTCGATAGGCTGCTTAACGAGCTTAACGCCGAGTCTTGCGCAAACTTCTTCTGCGCAGTCGATGTCGAAGCCGACAATCTCGTCGTTCTCGTCTGTGTAGCCCATTGGCTTGAATGTAGCGTCAAGACCGAGGATAAATTCGCCCGAATCGAGTACCTTCTGGAGCGAGTTGTCTTCGCCCGTTGCTTCTTCTGTTACAGCAGCAGTGTCTGTAGTGTCAGCGGCTGTTGTTGTTTCGTCCGATGTGCTGTTGGAGTTTCCGCAGCCTGCGAGCATTGCGGGAACAAGAGCCATTACGGCGATAAGCTTTGCTAATTTTTTCATATTCTTTCCCTAACCTTTCTTAAACAAGGCATAAAAGCCCTTTAAAATACAAAGCTAATAATACCACATCTTAATATTAAAGTAAAGCAATAAAGCAAAGCTTTGGGATTTTGTATCAAATCCGTCCGAAAAAGCCTTGCTTTTTATTGCAATTCACAATAGGAAGACTGTGTTGTTATACTAATTCAGCAGTTCCAGCGCAAAGTCAAAGCTCTCATCATCGCTTTTTTCATAGTCGGGAGAAATGCCGTTCTCGCTGAAAGTTTCTTTTCCGCCGCTGCACATCAGCGATGATACAAAAATAAAATCATGACCGTCATTGAACGTTTTGAATGCATATGTAAAATTCTTTCCGTAGGTCTTTGTGCCGACAACGGAAACCTTGTCCCCGAAATCGGACTGCATACAGAATATCATTGCTTCGGCGGAGCTTGCGGTGTTCTCATTGCAGAGAAAAACAAGCCTGTCAAAGCCGATCATTTTGTCGGTTTTTGACTTGTGTTCAACAGTCCTGTTGTCGCCAACTTCGGTCATAACGATCTCGCCTTTATTGTAAAAAAGCGAAAGGACTTTTGAAAGCTCGTCAATGCTTCCGCCTGAATTGTCGCGCAGGTCGATAATGAATTTGTCCGAGCTTTTGAGCAGATCGGAATACTGCATAAGACTGCTGTAGGTTTCTTTCAGTGTAAAATCACTCAGCTTTATGCAGCATATCCCGCCCTCGGCTGTGACGGTTGTTTCGCCCGCTTCCGCAAAAAGATTTTCCACACGCTCCGACTCTGCTTTGCTGAAAATGCGGTTATACTCGGCGAGCCGTTCGGGTTCGTATTGGTTGATATCATCAAGAACAAGCTTGTAAACATAATTTTCAAAGTTTCCGTAAGAACCCTCGTCATATATATCACCAAGCTTTTTCCGCATTGCACCGTCAAGATTTTCCTGAGAATAATAGTATTCCGTGAGGTATTCTTTCAGACCGGCAAGCTTATCGCTTTGTATATGCTTTATCAGAAGTATATTGAATATCACCAATATAACGATGATGAAAATATAGATCCCGTCACCCTTTTTGCCTTGCTTTTTGACCTTATCTGCGTTCATAGCTGTTGTCCTCCTAAGGTTGTTGTTTTTGCGGATATCAGAGCTTTATTCCGCATTTTGCCACAGCTTCGGCGGAAAGCCCGTTCACATTTATAAATTCGGGCGGAGCATCGGGATGAGGGGTAAGAATTTTCTCCATCCAGATCATATCGTACCAGCGGTCAAATTTGTAACCGCACTTTACGAAGCCGCCGACATATCGGTAGCCGAGATGAGCGTGAAAATCCTCGCTGTTTCGGTCAAGATGCTCGTCTGCCTCGCCCGAAGGTACGCCGATGCAGGCGCAGAGGTTGTAAACATTCATTTCCGCAAGCAGTTTTTCAAGCGTGTCATAAAGCTTCTTGCCCACGCCGTGCCTTCTGTATGCCATATCGACATATATCGAGGTCTCGACCGAGTGTTCATACGCTTTTCTGCCGACAAAAGGGCTTACATAGGCGTAGCCGACCATTTTGCCGTCGAGCTCTGCGCATATATAAGGGTATTTCTGCTTCGTTTTAGCTATTCTCGCTTCAAATTCCTCTGCCGTCGGAGGTTCATATTCAAAGGTTATCGCCGTTTCAAGGACATAAGGCTTATATATCTCCGAAATAGCCTTTGCATCGGAAACTTCGGCGAATCTTACTGTAATTTCATCGTTCATAAAAGAACACTTCCTTTCGAGTTCGATTATAGCACTAAAAGTGCGAAAATGCAAGAAAAATCGGGCAAAAATTCAAACTTGACAACATAATTCCGCTGTGCTATAATCATTGAATATTTCTGAAAATGGGAGTGAAGTGAATGAAAGAGAAAAACAGTATATACCGCCGTGCGCTGATGCTCGCCGTGCCGATGATGATACAGAACGGCATTACGAATATGGTCGGACTTGTTGACAGCGTTATGGTGGGAAGCCGCGGAACGGAGGCAATGACGGCGGTAACGATAGTCGGTCAGCTTATTTTCGTATTCAACCTCGGCATCTTCGGGGGAATTTCCGGACCGGGCATCTACGCCGCGCAGTTTTACGGTCAGGGTAATACCGAGGGCTTTCGCAGTGCGATACGAATGAAGCGCTTTATATGCGCGGCGTTCCTTGTTGTAGGAGTGCTGGCATTTCTGTTCGGGGACGAATTTCTTATCGGACTTTATCTCAAAGGCGAAAGCGGCTCGATAGATGCGGCGCTCACGATGCAGAACGCAAAGGACTACCTGCGGATAATGCTGCTCGGACTGCTCCCGTTCGTTGTGACGCAGATATATGCAAGTTCACTGCGTGAATCGGGCGACAGCATAAAGCCAATGGTCGCAGGCGTTTCATCGGTCGTTGTAGATATAGTGTTCAACTATCTGCTCATATTCGGTAAGTTCGGTTTTCCCGAGCTTGGCGTAAGGGGCGCGGCGATAGCGACCGTCCTCGCAAGATTTGTCGAAATGCTCGTTGTGGTTGTATGGGCGAATCTTCGCAGAGATAAGCACGAATTTTTGCAGGGACTTTATAAGACATTCCTCGTCCCGAAAGACCTCGCGCTCAAAATGTTCAAAAAGGGTACACCGATATTCCTCAACGAATTTCTGTGGGCGGGCGCGATAGCAGTCCTTACGCAGACTTATGCTACAAGAGGACTTGAAATAGTCGCAGGAATGAACATCTCGAACGCACTCTGCAACCTGCTTAACGTAGTGTTCGTAGCGCTCGGAAATGCTGTCGGAATACTCATAGGTCAGACCCTCGGAGCAGGTCAGTATGAAAAGGCGAAAAAGGATTCATTCTCGCTGATGAAGTTCACGGGCGGCGTGTGTCTTATCCTCACGGCGGCGCTGATATCGGTGTCGAAAGTCTTTCCGCTCGTCTATGATACCACGGACGATGTGCGCTCGCTCGGAACAAGCTTCATCATCATAACAGCGGCGTTTTTCCCCGTTCAAGGTTACCTCAACGCGATGTATTTCACCCTGCGTTCGGGAGGAAAAACATTCGTGACGTTCCTCTTTGACAGCGTGTTCTCGTGGGTGTTCTCCGTGCCGCTGGCGTATGTTCTCTGCACCTTTACAACACTGCCGATACTTCCCGTTTACACGATAGTTTGTGCGGCTGACATTATAAAAGTCGTTATAGGATATATCCTTATAAGAAAAGGCGTTTGGATAAGCAGGATAGTGGATAATGCGTAATGCGTAATATTTAAATTCGGAATGCGGAATTCGGAATTATTTATGCTCCGTAAATCACTGCAAGACACCTGACTCCGTAGGGGCGGATTCTATATCCGCCCGTTTGCAAACCCTTTATTTTAGGCTGATTTTCTGTATGGGACGGGTCATCCATCCTGCGCCGCAAGGTGTTTGTTATGAGCGGTAAACACAGTACGATTATATTTTGCTCCGCATTTTTTTCTATGGAATAAATTCAAAAGTCTTGACAATACTATATTTCTGTGATATAATAATCACAGAAATGAACAATCGATGAACCCACTAAGTTCACCAAAAAAGAAAACACGCAGAGCTGTCACTCTGCGTGTTTTTTTGTGCTGTGCTGCCTTGTTTTACTTCTTTCGTCTGTTCAGCCACTTGCAGATAGTTTCAAACATATAATTTGAAACTATTCCTGCTATAACAGAGATAATACTAATTCTCGATCAACCTATAGACAAACTCTCGGCTATAATAAGTTCATTCTGCGTCAAGCTCCCTTGTCAGGCGACAGCCTGTCTGCGGTCGCTTTCCTTGACTGAACTTATTCTATCTGTCGATTTTGTCTATAGAACGATCAAGAATTAGAGCCTGTTCACATTAAAGTGTTGCGATTTTTGTGAAAACATATTATAATAAA